>FAXN01000040.1 GCA_001493195.1 Sulfurovum sp. enrichment culture clone C5
GTCATTATAATTGATAACATTCCCAATAATATTGCCACAAGCATATCAAGCTTTTTTTCGTTTATGCGGGTTGCCAAAGATACCCCAAGGGAAGCACCTAAAAAAGAACCACATAAAAGTGTCGCAATAATTGACCAATATGGTTCAATAACAACCCAAGACTCCCATCTAAACAAAAGAGAAAACACAACAGTAATCCATGAGACAATAAGGTTGATTATTACGGCATAAGATGTAGCAAACCCAAAAATAAAAGTTAGAATAGGTAGACGAAATTCAGCTCCACCCAGTCCGATAAGACCACCCAAAATTCCGATTAAAGCACCATAGAAAAAAGGCTTCATAATTGTTTCTCATTTATAGGGATAATGATAGGATTAAATGCTTTAACAGAAACCAAAGCATGTTCACCAATTTTAAATTTTTCACCCTCTTTGATATCAACAACAGCTTTAATTATATTTGAATCAACCAACAGTGTTACGATAATTACAGGATATTCTTTTTCCAGTTTTAACACTTCTCCTACAAGCTGGAGTTTTCCACTGAGTGTGTGTGTTGTAAAAAACTCCATAGGAGGACATATACGCTCAACTTTACCCATGTTTATAGAAGCCAAGCGATCTGATAGTTTAACTGTTTCAGCGATATCATGACTAACTAAAAGAGTTGTTACTCCTAGTCTAGTATGGATTGCAGATATGTTGTCTTGTAACTTTTGACGCATAGTAGTGTCAAGTGCTGAGAGTGGCTCATCGAGAAGTAGAATTTTTGGATGACGAACTAGAGCCCTCGCTAAAGCAACTCGTTGTTTTTGCCCACCAGAAAGTGTATGGGCAAAGCGAGTAGCAAGAGATGTAAGTTCTGTCATTTCTAGCAAATCATCTATATTTTCAGATTTCGTGCTATTTTCTAGAGCAAAAAGTAGGTTTTGCTTAACATTCATAGTTGGAAACAAGGCATAGTCTTGAAACACAAAACCAACACTTCTTTTTTGTGGCGGAAGATTTATTTTTAGTTTACTATCAAACCATATTTCTCCATCTACTTCAATACGACCATCATCTGGTGTTTCTAATCCGGCTAAAATGCGCATAAGTGTAGTTTTCCCTGCTCCTGATGGACCAAATAAAGTTAAAAACTCTCCTTCGTTGATAGAGAGTTTAAAGCATGCATCGACCAACCCTTCGGCAGTATTTAAAAGTTTAGTAACATCAATAATAATCATCGCATTGTCTCCAATGATTTTTTATTTAAAGTATATACAACTAAAAGAATTGAAAAAGTAACCACAAAGAGCGTTAAGGCATATTGATGAGCCATAGCATAATTAAGAGACTCAACCTCATCATATATTGCAATCGAAGCTACACGTGTTTCGCCTGGGATATTTCCACCAATCATTAAAATAACCCCAAACTCTCCAACTGTATGGGCAAAAGCAAGAACAATTCCAGAGATTAGCCCATGACGAATAGTAGGAAGCACTACACGTAACATAGTAGTAAGTTTTGATTTGCCCAAAGTGTAAGCAGCTTCAAAAATAGAGGCTGGAACTTGGGACAGTGCGGATTGAATCGGATGAACCATAAATGGCAAACTAAAGAGTACAGAGCCTATAATCAAACCCTCAAAACTAAAGGCTAGTCTTATGCCGTGAGAGGTTAAAAATTCTCCCATAAAAGAAGCTGGGCTAAATGCAAGCAATAGATAAAATCCCAATACTGATGGAGGAAGAACAAGCGGCATTGAAACTATAGTTTCAATGACACTTTTAAATTTGGTTTTAGTAAATACTAAAAATGAAGCAATAGGAATACCTATAAATAAAAGCACAATAGTAGTAATCGTTGCTAATTCAAAAGTAAGCACCATTGTTTGCATGAAATCATTTTCCATAGTGACTCCTTTGAAGTGATATTTCACTAGGGCTAATGATCCAATATATAGTATCGCCAAGATTGCATTTCATCATATCAAATGTTTGAGTTGGTACAAGAGAAGCAATTTCTATATCATTATGCAATAATGTTACATGAGTTAGAATTTCACCTTTTTGTATTTCACTAATAATACCTTTAGACATATTTGCCGTAGATTTTATTACATCTTTAGAGAGAATTACTTCACTCTCTTTAAATACCAAATTAACCTCATCCCCAATAGCCTCTAGCGGTTTTTCAAGAAGGAGAAGATGTAATAACTCACCATTTGCCTCAACACCAACAAAGGAGAGATGCTCGGATGACTGTATAGAAGTTATTTGTGCTTTTAATCTATTCATTTACAATGCCCTAAAATCTATAATTTGCTTCTAAGCGAACTTCGCGATTTGAAGTCTCTCTTGGATATAAAGCTGTTGGTTTATTGTCTTGATCCATAAATCTAGCCTTTAACTCTATTCCGTCAAAATTGCCTGAAAGCTTTTGAATAATGTCAAGATTCCATTGATTAGTGTCGCCATTTGCAAATCCTCTATTTGTCATAGACTGATATGGTTTTTTATTTTCATCTCTATCATATTTACTATAACTTAAAACAGTATTTAACCCATCTATATAGTCTCCTAAATCATAATCAAGTTGTGCTTTGTATGAAGTTGTACCAGCATTCCAGTCCGTTTGTGTTTTACTTCTAGTGTATCCATCTGTTGGAAATCCTCGCCATGGTGCAATTATATCCGCATCATTTGATGTATGTGAAGTTGCTATCAATACCTTGCTATTTCCTAAGTTTATTGTAGTTTTTAATGCCCACAAAGAACCATTTATTTTATTATTGTTGTCGCTATTGTTTACCAAAGGATTGATTATATCTCCTGCTCCTGCATCAAATTGTCTTATGTATCTCCCCCCAAACCCTACGATAACACTTCCAACTTCTGTCGCATAGTTAGCTTCAACCATGGTTTGATCTACTAAATCATCCCAGTGCATACCCCATGCTTGAACCTCTAAATTGTTTATAGACTTATTTTTGGCTCCGATTATAAAAAGATCGGGATTGTTTTTACCAGCATAATGGTTTAAAATTTGCGTTGGCGTATCTCCTGTGCTTGCCATGCCATCAAAATAGCTCATTCCTCTCTCTTTGATTTTTTGTACATAATCAAACTGTATCGTAGTGTTTAAAAAATCATTTGATACAACTTCTATTCCTTCTACGGCGATAGGTATCATTTTTGTATCATTTGGAGTAATCCATGGATTTGTTGTTAAAAATCGCCCAGTTTTTGTTTTTGTTCTTGCAAAATCATAACCTAGATAGAGTTGTGCCAATGTGGTAAACCCTTCTCCATATTTACTGCCAGCATCTCTTGAAAATAAATCTTTACTAGTGGTTGCGGTTGCACCATCTTCTGGGTCTGTGATGTTAAAGGCATTTTGTGTAGTGTAAAGCCCACTTCCTAGAGTAAATCCATAATATGGAGCCGTTTTATAAAGGATACTTCCACCTATGGCAAATCCACTAGCATCATCTCCATTTTTGCCAGTTGCACTATTGTCATCCCAGTCGGTCAAGAAGTATTGCATTCTTATGCGACCTTCCCACTTTCCATTTTTAAATGCATCAGATATGCTTGTTTGAGCTTGTGATAATGAGATTAGTCCCAAAAAAATTGCCACATTTACATTTATCGTTTTCAATTCATTCCCTTAATTTGGCAGTTTATAGCCATTAGCTTTTAGTATCTCTTTTGCTTTTGGTGAACTCATAAATTTTAAAAATCTTTTTGCAGCAATTTGATTTTCTGGTGATCCATTTTTTAATCCAACCATTGCTTGGTCAATCGTATTATAAGTTTTTGGATCTATCTCTATCCATTTACCTACATTTTTCATTTCAGGACTCACGACTACTGATTTTGCCATAAAACCAACATCAACAGCTTTGGTTGTTACATATGCACCTACTTGAGATATAGATTCAGCAATAACAAGCTTTTGCTCTATCGACTTATCCACTTTATAAAATTTCATGGCATTCATAGCCTCTACACCATAAGGAGCAGTTTTTGGATTTGCTATAGATATTTTTTTGACACTAGGGTCTATAACTACTTTAACACCTTTGGTTAAATTTACTCCTGTATTGCTCCAGAGAACAAGCGTGCCATAAGCATAAACTTGTGATGGGGTAGTTGTATATCCAGCTTTAGCAAGTTTCGCAGGGTATTCTACATCTGCTGATAGAAATGCATCGAATGGTGCTCCACTCATAATTTGTTGAGTTAATTTTCCAGAAGCCCCTGTGATGATTTTAACTTTTATGTTTGTGTTTTTTGTAAACTCTTTGGCTATGTCGTCAAGAGCATATTTTAAATTAGCTGCTGCAGCTACTGTTATGGTTTGACTCCAACCCATAGATGCCAATATAGATAAAACTAAAATTATTTTAGATAATGATTTCAAAGTAAACCCTTTGTATATATGATTACATAACGAAAACAATAATGCAAAAAGCGTTCCGTTTGATAGTAAATTACCGTTATATATCAAATAATACAGTGAAAATTATTTTAAAATATTGAAAATGTGATGAAAATATTTTTTTATAGCAAAAAAGTGTATAAATGACTATTTGATATAGATGTTTTTTACTAAGAATATATATTTTATTGTACTCTTTATATTCCTATTAGGATATTTTCACTTCCAAAAACACCATAAGCTTCCATTCCTACTATTAGATTTGATACTTCGTTTGTATTGTTTAGAGCCACAAGTACAAAGTCATCATCGGTTTTTAAACCTATTTCACTGCCATTTTCATTTTGATTAACGTAAGATACTTTCCCTTTTATGGCATTTCCTTCGTGTCCACTTAAAGAATTCGTTATTTTTATATCATTGGATTTGATGATAGCATATATATTTTGACCTTTTTGTATGCCCATATTTTGAAGTGATTTTGTTGTTATTGTTGATATAAAAATAGTCTTTTCTTTAAATGAAAGCGTTATTTTACTTGATATATCATTGGATTTTATATCTACGACATCACACAAAAATTGATTTCTAGCACTAGTAGTTAAAAATGTACGATTGAGTATAGCTTGTAGTTTTGCTGGGCTATCTCCTGCTTCTTTGAATCTATTTATAAACTCACGATGAAGTTTATCAAATTTTTCAAATGTAGCAATCATCTCTTTTGCATATGGAGTGAGCTTGGTTCCTCCCCCCCCCTTCCCCCCTATCTGCTTGTCCAAAAGAGGCTCTTTGGATAGCTCACTCATTTGCTTGAGGGTATCCCAAGCTGCTTTATAGCTCATTTTCATAGCCTTGCTTGCACTGTGAATTGATCCTATCTCATCAATCTTTTTTAGAAGCTCTACCCTGCCCCCACCTAAAAATGCTTTGCCATTGACATTAAGCCAAAATCTACCATCAAGTTCAATCATCTTTGCCCATTCCTTTATAAATATCCACCAAACATTCCACAAAATCATCATGATCATTCGGAGCTTTAGCTACACGATAGTCTATAATACCTATCTCGTTTGCTAGATGACGATACTCGATATCAAGTTCACATTCAGTCTCTGAGTTGTCTATCGTAAATGCCACTGGAAAAACTATCACTTTTTTGCCTTTAAACTCATGAAGCTTATCGTCCATATAGGGCCTTAGCCACTCTATTGGCCCAAGTCGTGATTGGTATGCTAGATGAGTGTTTCCAAAATGTATTCCACTGCCCTTTAGAGCTTGTTTAGTACTTTCAACGCTTTGTATGATATGCTCTTGATATAAATCACCTCTGTCTATAATCTTTTGAGG
The DNA here is from genome assembly GCA_001493195.1 of Sulfurovum sp. enrichment culture clone C5. Lineage (GTDB taxonomy): Bacteria > Campylobacterota > Campylobacteria > Campylobacterales > Sulfurovaceae > BN30871. The sequence continues at coordinate 5,778 of FAXN01000040.1, forward strand.
CAGTCCATGAGCAGAAAATATCAACTCAAACTCACTTGCATCATCGCTTCCAAGAGCCTCTTTTATCTTTTCTATTATGGAACTTATGTAAAGCGGATGTGTTTGATAGCAATCAATGGTTTTTATTTTGTCCCCAATCCCCAGTTTGTTTGCCATGTCAAACAAGTCATCAAAAGAAGAGAGCGTTGTGGTATTTGAGTATTGTGGATAGAGAGGAATTGCATATATCTCATCATGGTTTTTTATCTCACTAATTATATCTTTGGCAAATGGCGGTGTATATCTCATAACCATATAGACATCTGCATCAACTTTTGTTTTTAGCTTATTTATAAGTTTTTGAGTGTGTCCGACAAGTGGTGATTTTCCACCAAGCAGTTTGTAGTTTGCTTTTGCGCTATTGAGTCTTTTTGCAATGATTATCTTTGATATCAACCAACGCAAAGGTTTTGGTGCAGATATGATTTGAGGGTCATTGAACATGTTGTGTAAAAACATTTTTACTTCATCTAGGTTGTTTGGACCACCCATGTTTAAAAGCAGAATCGCTTTTTTCATACCACTACTCCAATTTTTATTTTTATGTTATCATATTTTTATATAAAAGTGTAGTTTTATGGACTAGATTTTGTATCGCAAATTCTTTTTTATCATTTTTTGGATAAAATCACTCCAAATTTTAAGAATATTATATAAAGGAAACAAGTGAAAGTAACTGTAAATAAAATAGACGAATCAAATATGCTTTTTAGTGCAACGATACTACAAGCAGATTTAGACAAAGAGATAAACAAATTGGCAAGTGGTGCTGGAAAAAGCATTAAAGTTGATGGGTTTAGAAAAGGCAAAGTTCCAGCTCATGTTGTAAAAAAACTTCATGGAGAAAAATTAACCCAGGATGCAGAGGGTGAAGCAATCAGAAATATTTTAAATGAAGGCAGCAAAGAAGCAGGACTAAAACCAAACGACATTATAGGCGAACCATTCTTTAAAAAATTCGATAAAAATGCAAATGGTATTGAAGTAGAGATAGAAGTATCTATCAAGCCTGTTTTTGAATTGGGCGATTACAACAGCGTAGTAACAAAACCAGCTAAACCAAAAATTACAAAAAAAGCAATTGATGAGAGAGTAGAAGGACTTATCAGCGCCCAAGCACCTTTCGAAAAAATAACAGAAGATAGAGGTTTGATTAGTGGTGATATGGCAGTTATTGATTTTGTTGGAAGCGTTGATGGTGTAGAGTTTGATGGTGGTAAAGCTGAGAAATTTTCACTTAAAATAGGTTCAGGTCAATTTATCCCTGGTTTTGAAGATCAAACAGTTGGGATGAAAACAGGAGAGACAAAAGTCGTAAAAGTAAAATTCCCTGAAAATTATGGTGCAGCAAATTTGGCTGGCAAAGATGCGGAATTTAAAGTAACTTTACACGAGATAAAAGCAAAAACTACACCCAAGCTTGATGATGAGTTAGCAGCAAAACTTCTTCAAGGAAAAGAGGGGGCAAATGTAGAAATGCTAAAAGAGCAAATTACAGAGCAACTTCAAAGAGAAGAAATTTCAAAAAAATATCATGAAGAGTTAAAGCCTGCTCTTGTTGAAGCTCTTGTTGCAAAATACTCTTTTGCGTTACCAACAAACATAGTAGAGCAAGAGATAGACGCAAAGCTAAATCAAAAAGCAAGCCAAATGAGCAAAGAGGAAATCGAAGAGCTTAAAGGAAATAGCGAAAAAATAAAAGCTATGAGAGAAGAGCTAAGAGGCGAGGCTAGTGACAGCGTTAAAGCTACATTTATAGTTGATGCGTTGGCTAAGGCCGAAAATATATCAGTAAATGATCAAGAAGTTTCACAAGTTATATACTATGAGGCGATGATGTCTGGGCAAGATCCACAAAGAGTTATGGAGTATTACAATAAAAACAATCTTCTTCCAGCTATAAAAATGGGTATAGTTGAAGATAAACTATTTTCTAAACTTCTTGGGTTAGAAGAGTAAAAATCCAAAGGAAAAACCAATGAGTTATGTTATCCCTTATGTTATAGAGCAAACAGGTCGCGGAGAGAGAAGTTATGATATATATTCTAGACTTCTCAAAGATAGAATCGTAATGCTAAGTGGCGAAGTAAATGATCAAGTAGCATCAAGCATTGTTGCACAGCTACTTTTCTTAGAAGCTCAAGACCCAGATAAAGATATATATTTTTATATAAACTCTCCAGGTGGAGTTGTTACAAGTGGACTTAGTATGTTTGATACTATGAACTATATCAAGCCAGATATCGTAACTATTTGTATTGGGCAAGCAGCATCTATGGGCGCATTTCTACTTGCTTCTGGAACAAAAGGCAAAAGATATGCCTTGCCAAATGCTAGGATAATGATACACCAACCTTCTGGCGGAGCACAAGGACAATCAACAGATATTCAAATCCAAGCCAAAGAGATACAAAGACTCAAAGATACTCTAAATGAGATATTATCAAAGCAAACTGGAAGAACAAAGAAACAAGTTGAAGCAGACACTGAAAGAGATAATTTTATGTCAGCAGATGAAGCTGTAAAATATGGTTTGATTGATAGGGTTTTAACTAAGAGTTTATAATGATACGTGACATTGTGGTATATCCAGATAAAAGACTTAAAGCTGTCTCAAAAGAAGTGGTTGACTTTGATAGTTCTCTCCATGCCCTTTTGGACGACATGTATGAAACAATGGTGGCTAAAAATGGGGTAGGGCTTGCCGCTATTCAAGTTGGCGTTGATTTAAGAGTTCTTATCATAAATATTCCCATAAAAGACAAAGAAAAAGGGCAAGATCAGCCAAAAGACAATACCCTAGAAGTTATAAACCCTATTTTTTTAGAAGAAGAAGGCAAAAGTAGATATGAAGAGGGGTGTCTTAGCGTTCCAGGATATTATGAATATGTTGATAGATATAAAAAAGTAAAGATAGAGTATCAAGATAGAAATGGCATTAAACACATCATCGAAGATGATGATTTTCTCTCAATCGCTATCCAACATGAGATAGATCATTTAAACGGAAGAGTTTTTATAGAAAAACTCTCTATCTTAAAAAGAAAGAAGTTTGAAAAAGAGTGGAAAAATAGAAAATCTTGAAAAATATGACAATATGACATATTTTTAGCATATTTTCAAAAAATTGTACATAATTTTACTGAAAGATAAAAATGAAAGTAAGATTATGAGCAAAGAAAACGAAATACTACCAATAGACAAAGAACCAACTATTATAAATAGACTCACTTGTGCGACTCTAGAGGGCGTTAGTTCCAAGATTATAGAGGTTGAAGCAACATTCACCAAGGGACTTCCTGGATTTGCTGTAGTTGGACTTGCTAGCAGTGATATACAAGAAGCAAAAGAGAGAGTCAAATCAGCCCTTCTTACAAATAACTTCACATTTCCTCCTCTAAAAATTACCATTAACTTAAGTCCAAGTGATTTAAAAAAGAGCGGAACACATTTTGATTTGCCAATCGCACTTTTAATCGCTCTAAATAAACAAACCATACAAAAAGATGGACTTTTTGTTTTTGGAGAATTGGGGCTGGATGGTAAAGTAAAAAGTAGCTCTATGCTTTTTCCAACTATTTTATCATTAAAAGAACAAGGCGTTATAAAAGAAGCTATAGTTCCAAAAGAAGCCATAGAGTATCTACGGTTTATAACAGACATCAAGTTTATTCCTGTTGATACACTTAGTGAAGCTCTTGATGTGGTAAACAAAGAAGACTATGCTTATGCATCAGAGACTTTTGAATATAACTCAAAAAGTTTTGATATTGGCGGACAAAAGTATTATTATGACGAAAAATATGAAGGCGATTTTTTTGATATAAAAGGTCAACATATCGCAAAACGTGCATCACTCATATGTGCTGCTGGAATGCATAACTTTTTAATGGAAGGAAGCCCAGGGTGCGGTAAAAGTATGGTTGCCAAAAGACTTAAAAATGTTTTGCCTCCTCTTAATCAAAACGAGATACTTTCCATAGCCAAGCATCAATTTTTAGATGGACAAACTCCTCTTTTTGATGCCGTCCGCCCTATTCGTTCTCCTCATCATACAGCCACAAGTGCATCTATATTTGGAGGTGGCTCAAACCAAGCTAGAATAGGAGAGGTGGCACTTGCCCATAATGGAATACTATTTTTTGATGAACTTCCACATTTTTCAAAAAATATTCTTGAAGCATTAAGGGAACCATTGCAAGATAGAAAAGTTAATATAGCTAGAGTTAATGCCAAGATAGCGTATGAATCAGACATTATGTTTATTGGAGCTATGAATCCATGCCCCTGTGGAAATCTACTTTCAAAAAGTAAGCAATGCAGATGTAGTGATATAGAGATAAAAAGATATCAAAACAGATTAAGTGATCCTTTTTTGGATCGTATAGATATATTTGTAACCATGCAGGAAGTTAGCAAAGATGATAAATCAGATATCACATCTAGTCAGATTCAAGAAAAAGTTATAAAGGCATTCAAAAAG
>FAXN01000041.1 GCA_001493195.1 Sulfurovum sp. enrichment culture clone C5
GTGTTAGAAATATTAATATAACAATAACAGCATTTTTCTCTTTATTATCTTGCATCATAAGTACCTCGTCATATTATTTGAATAAATACTACTAAATTATATCACTTTTTTAACTCTCCCCATCAGCCCAAAACTCTCCACTTCAAGTAGTGAAAATGCAAACCATTTTTTGCCCACATCTTTTAGACTTGCTCCGATGTGATATATCTCCATTTCATCTATTATCAAAAACCTATCGTGTGAACTCGTAAACTCTTTGGCTCTCATATTGGGGTATTGAGCATTGTGTTTTTGCAAATCCACCCTTAACTCTTTTGTGATGTTTTTAGTAAGTATCGTTACTTTTACTTTCGACTCACATTTGCCGAGGATTGACAAGGTTGTCTCATCGCAATAATTATCTATCAAGATTATAGAATTTTTGGCTTTTTTGACAAGTCCACTTACGAACAGATATGCATCAAATATCTGTCCATCAAAAAATATCCCTTGTTTTGGCTGGATGGTTTTATCTTCCAAGGCATCAAAAAGCTTTTCAAATTTTTCATCTGTTTTTATCTCATAGGTGATTTGCCGTTTTTCTACCAAATCAAGGCGTTTAAATATATCGGCATTGGATGAAAGGAAGTTTCTCATTTTCACAAAACTATTGATGATATGAATGCTAGTTTTGATAGCAGTTTCACTTCTAAGAACTGTTGAGAGCATAGAAACGCCTTGTTCGGTAAAAACATACGGAAGATATCTTCTCCCGCCATGCTTTGACGGTATCACATTTTGTGATACCAAACTTGAGGTCACAATTTGTGACCTCAAGTTTTCATACTCCATATCTGTTAATTGAAATCTAAACTCAATAGGAAATCTTTCCATGTTTCTTTTTACTGCTTGATTTAAAACTTTTGTATCCACACCGTATAACTCTGCCAAATCCCTATCGAGCATCACTTGAACATTACAAATAGTAAAAATCTTATCTTCTATATCTTTTTTTATCAAATCTGCCATTTTTTGCCTCCGATTTTCAAATCTTAGCTCAAAAAATAGAATGTGTTTAAAAATATGACAAAATGACATATTTGGCTTTATTTTTCAAACCTACTCTTATAACTACATCTTTGGCAAAGCTCTTCGGCGGCTTTTCCACAAGCAAATCCATCTCTTATATCTTTAACTCTTTTTTGTTCTAGTATCTCATCAAGGCTTTGATTATGAAGATTGCCCAATTCTATAATAGCTTCATAATCCAAGCAACACGGTACTACTCTGCCGTCACTTAGCACGGCTATATGAGAGTCCAAACCGCCACAGTATCCGTTACCATATATCGGATTTGAGAGGGATGGCCACTCAAAATAATCATCAAAATGAAGCAAGATCTTTGGAGCCACCCTAAGACCTTTTGTCCCACTAGTATAATCCACCTTTACTCCAAAAAATTCGGACAATTTGGCAAAAACCAAAGCATTAAAATCATCTTCACTTTTTTCTTTGTCTATATTCCAAAGCCTTAGGTTTATAAAAGTGTCTGGGTAATGTGCGATCTTCTCTTTGCAAAGTGCAAATATAGGCTTCAGATATTCATCAAGAGTGATTTTGGTATCGTTTTTGTTGAAACTATTTAGAGAAATGTTGAGTTGTCTAACTGCTGGGTGCAAAAGCGTATCTACAGAGTGCTTGTCTATATAAAATCCGCTCGTAGTTATCATGGCTTTCATCCCATAACGCTCTATAACATCGAGATAATTCGCAATATTTGAAAGTGTCAAAGGATCGCCCATAACATGGCAAACTATCTCGTTGGTGTATTTGGATGTTTGCTTTATGATGCTCTCAAAAAAGGGCAAATCCATCGTTTTTGGGGGATTGTTTTTGTCTGGGCAAAATGTACAGCTAAGTCCACAAATGTTTGTTAGCTCTACATATACCCTACTAAACTTCATGGGCTATTTTTTGGATAATTTATCTACACTATGTTCCAAGTGAGCGAGAAAATGCTCTATCTTTTCGCCTATCTCTTCTATAAAATTTTTGGTTTGGTGCAAATCAACTTCTATATGCTCATCATCGACTTTTATACCTGCTTTTTGAGTACCTTTTTCTATATGTTCGCCGATATTTTGTGCTGTATCTTGGATATGTTGTTGGATATTGCCAAAAAACTCTTTTGTTTTAGCGGTATCTATGGTAATTTTTTCATTATTTACTTCTATACCAATATCTGACACAAGATTTGTATCTTTTTTTGTATCTTTTGCCATTGCCGCTCCTTTGTTTGAGTATTGTTTATTTGGTTTGATTATACCATACCTTGAGTGAACTTTTGATACAATACGGAAATTATTAACTAAGGATATATATGGGACTAGGTATCGGACTAGTGGGATTACCAAATGTAGGAAAATCAACAACATTTAACGCTCTTACAAAGGCACAAAATGCACAAAGTGCAAATTATCCTTTTTGTACAATAGAGCCAAATAAAGCTGTTGTTCCAGTCCCTGACGAGAGACTTGAAGAGTTGGCTAAGATAGTAAACCCAGAACGCATACAATACTCAACACTTGACTTTGTAGATATTGCTGGACTTGTAAAAGGGGCTAGTAGAGGCGAAGGGCTTGGCAATAAATTTCTATCAAATATCAGAGAAACAGAAGTGATATTGCACATAGTTAGATGTTTTGAAGATACCAATATAGTTCACGTAGAAGGCTCGATAGATCCACTTCGTGATGTGGAGATCATCGAAGAAGAGTTACTCTTAGCTGACATCGAGAGTTTACAAAAAAGAATCGATGCACTAAACAAAAGAGCTAAAGGCAACGATAGAGAAGCAAAAGCTCAACTTGAGATAGCTGAAGAGCTTATGGCATATATCAATCAAGGCAATCCTGTAGCCTCGTTTGACAAAAAAGATGATGAATCATTTATCACTCTAAATCGTGATCTTAGATTACTTACAGGCAAAGAGATCATATACGGTGCCAATGTAGATGAAGATGGACTTACAAAAGATAGTGAATTTGTTATAAAACTAAAAGAATATGCGTCTAAATATGGCAGAGAAGTTATAAAACTATGTTCAAAAGTAGAAGAAGATATGGTCGATTTTGATGAAGCAGAAAAGACTGAAATGCTAACATCTTTGGGTGTTGAAGCTTCTGGGCTAGATCAAATCATCAAAAAAGGATTTGCAAAACTTGGTCTTATGAGTTATTTTACTGCTGGAGTCAAAGAAGTTCGTGCTTGGACTATTCACCAAAATACAACAGCACCAAAAGCGGCGGCAGTTATCCATAATGACTTTGAAAAAGGATTTATCCGTGCTGAAGTGATAGCTTATGAAGACTTCATAGCAAACAAAGGCGAAGCTGGAGCAAAAGAAGCTGGAAAAATGAGACTAGAGGGCAAAGAATATATAGTGCAAGATGGAGATATAATGCACTTTAGATTTAATGTATAAATAAACGAAGGGGGAATGATGAAAGGGTTTATATTTGCAATATTGGCAATTTTTTTATTAAATGGATGTGGAGATGATAAGGGGAAATTTATCATACAAAATACATCTTCAAAAGGTTTTGAAGAAACTACACTAGCACTGAAAAAGGCTCTTGAAAATCAAACTTTTACAGTTGTTGAAATAGTTGAGCATAAAAAAACAGCAGATGAAAATGACATATCTATCCAACCTCAAAAAATCATAACTTTTACAGAACCTAAAGTTGCATCAACTCTAATAGCTTGCAACCCTACTATGGGTATGGAAGTGCCTTTTAAAATTATAGTATGGCAAAGTTATGAGGGCAAAGTAAGTGTAGAGTATATCAACCCTGAATACTGGTCACTTACTCACAACATAAAAGACAAAAAATGTTTAAATATTGTAAATCAAACTACTGTGGCGATAAAAAAAGCAGTTGATAGTTCGTTAAAAAAATAAATTAATACTTTAACAACAAATCTCTCAGGCTATCAACACAACCAATGGCATCTTCATGATCGGTAAATCCCCAATTTACCATAATGAAGTCTATATTTGCATTATCTGCTGCCATCTTGTCGCGCTCTCCATCTCCTACAAATATAGCTTCATGCGATTCGATACTAAATTCTTCTAATATCTTGTAGAGCATATCTGGCTCTGGTTTGCCCTTACCTACATCATCAAAACAAACCACACTATCAAAATGCTCTACGATACCTAGATGTGTCAACGACTCAAGTGCGGATCTTCTGTATGCATTTGTAGCGATAGCGATTTTAAATTCTCTATTTTTAAGTTCCAAAATCATATCCATAATACCATCATACAGCTCAAGTTCTTTGCCATGATGTGCACTATAATACTCCGAAAATAGCTTTTCATGGATAGGTAAAAAGCTTTTTGCTTTATAGAAATATTCTGCTGGATTTATGCTGTTATCATTTACTCTAGAAAGAATATCTTCACTTTTAAGTCTAGGAAGATAAAGATGCTCTCTAACATAGTTTATGGCATTGGCAAGCGTTATGGAGCTATTTACCAATGTGCCGTCCATATCAAAGATTACACTTTTCTTTTTCATAGAACCTTGCCTATACTATCTCCAAAAGTTACTTTTTGATTTAATTGTAATTTATCAAAATCAACCAAATCTTTTTGAGCAAGTATAACTATAGTCGAGCCCATTTCAAACCAACCAAATAAATCGCCTTTTTTGAACTTCAAATCATCATATTTGTAGTGAGTTACCTCTTTTGCGGACGCATTTGTTTGCACTCTATCATCAAATGTTAATACCATTTTGCCTACATTCAAAGCACCTACCAATACTATAAAAAGCTTTTTATCGTCTTTTGCCAAACATTCAAGTATAACTCTTTCATTTTCGATAAAAAGATTGAGTTTATTTTTTAAGAGTGGCATATTTACAGGATAAAGTTTCCCTGGGATATGCGTAGCACTCAAAACTTGTAAATCTAACGGTATATGGTATCTATGATAATCTTTTGGAGATAGATAGAAATTTGCGAAACTACCATTTTCTAGCAATTCCAAATCTTGTAAATAGTTACTTCCAAGCAAACCTTTTATATCATAACTCATCCCTTTTATTTGATAAGCTTTTCCCTCATATATCTCACCAAAGTCAGTTATCAAAGCATCAACTGGGGAGATGATAACATCATCTTTTTTATCAAACTTTGGCATCTTTTTGAGTGCTCTTATAAAAAGCTTATTTAGGCTTTTATAGCTCTGTGGGGCATCAAATCTACTCATATCAAGTCCCATAGATTTTACATATGTTTTGTTTATCAAGTTTTGTAAAGATGTGGGATTTTCTCTATTTGCAAATTTGCCAAACAAAGAAGATGCTAATGATGTATAATGTTTTTTAGACATTTGTTTCCTTTTTATATTGCGAGAGTGCTTCTTTCATAAGCTCTATATGATAGTTTTCTTGATAATTTATAAAATCAAAAAATTTCGATAGTGTTGCATTTTCACTTGCAACAGCATCGGAGAGTTTTTTACACTCTTCTTTGGCATTTAACTCTTCATTGATACCATTTTCTAAAAACTGGGTAATATTTTCCACTTGATATAACTCTTTTGCTATGATTCTAGGAACTCCCAATATGCCCATATCACTCATCATTTGACCAAATTGTTTGAGATGATAAAAACTCTCATCAATTAAAATTTGAAAAATTCTAATGAGGTTTTGCTCACTACTATGAGCTTTGAGATAGTTATATATCATGATAAGTTCATACTCTTTATAACTCTCTTCAAATAAAAATAGAGTTAAAGCATCTGTTGCTTCTTCGCTAAGTGGAATTCCATCAAGAACTCTGCCCATATCAAACGAGCTTACCTTTTCATCATCGATTTGAGAAAGCGTGAATTTCATATATTTTATATCGGTTTCTATTCTTTGTGATAGTGCTTTATCTTCACAGTCAACCAAACTAAGTTCTAGTGTATTTAGTCTTCTTATGATATCGCCGATTATGATTTGCAGATTGTCAACTTTGATAGGTATGGTATTTCTGTTGTAATCATAATTTATATTTTGTTTTATAAGTCCATTTTCTACCCAAGTAAAATGTCTAAAAAATATATCAGAAAAATCAAATAATTTTTGCTTTGAGGCTTGTTCCTTGCTCATAAAAGCCGCCATCAATGTTTCTAGCCAAATTTCATGAATTGCAATCAATATCTTATTCATTTACTACTCCATCATTTTGAGGTACGCAAGTTTGTGCTATCTTGTATGTAATCATAGGAAAATTTTTGTCTTTTTGTCTTTCCTTGTATGTATCGATAGAAGCTTGAAGTGCAAGTGCAACCATTTCAGAACACGCTGCTTCTTCTGGTGGGATACGATCTAACATTCCTAGTGTTGCACTTACAAGCTCCTCGGCTCTATCCAAACTCGACTCTTTTGCTTCAGTCGTAATCAAAGAACCAGCCAAAACTGTTGTCATACAACCAATAGCTTGAAAACTTATATCTTCGATGATGTCATCTTTGACTTTTAAAAATACTATTACCTTTTCGCCGTTATGAGGATTTTTACCTATTCCCTCACTATTACTATCTTCCAAAACCCCATAATTGCGTGGATTCATCATGTGCTCTATAAGCATATTGTCCATTATATCACCTCTTTTATTATATATGATTATAGCAATTTAGACTAAATTTTCTCATTATCATTTTTGGGTATAATTTTTGCCAAGGATGAAAAAATGGCAAAATATATACTTTTCGATACAGAAACCACAGGAAATCAAGAAAATGACAGAATTATCCAGATTGGTGGTCTTATCGTTCATGATAAAAACAAAATAGAAGTTTTTGACGAGCTTTGCAGTTGCGAAGTTCCTATCAGCGTAGAAGCTATGGCTGTACATCACATAACACCTGATGTCATAGAAGGAAAACCAAAATTTACAGATACTAGCTTTTATAAAGAGCTTCAAAAATACAATTCAAATGAAAATTTTCTCATAGCACACAACATCTCATTTGATCTAGAAATGGTCAAAAAAGAAGGTTTTGAAAATAGTTACACAATCATAGATACACTAAGATGTGCTAAGCACCTATTGGGCGAAGAAAAATCACATGCTTTGCAGTATCTTAGATATTCCCTTGGACTATACAAAACAGAACTTGAAGAGGCAAATAAGCTCAATATTATTATCAAAGCTCATGATGCCATAGGCGATGTGCTTGTGATGAAGTTATTGTTATCCAAACTTGTTGAAGCTGCTGGAAATATTCATGGCAAAAAAGAGATAATGGAAGTTTTGGCTCGTCTTACACAAGAACCTGTACTCATAAAAGCTTTTAAATTTGGTAAATACAAAGATAGAATGGTTGCCGATATAGTAAAAGAAGACTTTAAATACTTAGAATGGATGAGAAAAAATCTAGAGCTTGATGAAGATTTACGATATACACTAGATTATTATATCAACTAAACATATTCTATGGGGTCCTTGACCCCTGCTCTCTCAAATCCTCTTAATCTCAAGCGACAACTATCGCAAACACCACAAGCTTTATCACTATTCTTATAACAGCTCCAAGTAAACTGTAACGGAACATCTAACTCTATGGCTCTTAAAACTATATCTTTTTTTGACATATGCACAAGTGGAGTGACTATCTCTATTTTTGTTTCGTCCTTTGTGCCTAGATTTATAGCATTTTGCATCTGTTTTATATATTCATCTCTACAGTCAGGATACCCACTGCTATCTTCCTCTACTACGCCTATATATATAGCCTCTGCTCCCTCTTTTTCGGCTATTGAAGTTGCAATGGAGAGGAATATGCCATTTCTAAATGGTACATAAGTAACTGGCACGCCATCACTTAGTCCTGATATTGGTACTTCTATGCTTGTATCCGTCAAAGCCGAGGCACCAATATCTGCAAAAAATGGTAAGTCTATCTCATACTTTGTTTTTATACCAAGGGCATCTATAACATTTCTAAACGCCTGAAGCTCTTTTTGTTCTGTTCTTTGTAGATAATTATAATGCACTCCTATGACTTCATATCCATCATTTTGGGCTATTTTAGCACTTAGTGTGCTATCCATACCACCTGAAATTACGCAAACTGCTTTTTTAGTCAAAGAAATTCCTTACCTATAATTATTTTATGTAATTCTACCAATATTTTAGATAAAATCCCAATATGATAGAGATAGAAAATGAAACTGATATACTGATAAATTATCCTTTGCTTGAAAAAGTTGTTAATTCAATGACTTCAAGAGATGTAGAGATAATTCTAACAAACAATGAAACTATACAAAACTACAATAGAGAATATAGAAATATAGATAAACCAACTGATGTCCTAAGCTTTCCTATCGAAAATATAAGTGGTCACGAGCCCGCTGGATCAATAATAATATCATTAGAATATGCCAAAAATGTGTCTCAAGAGTTAGGTCATTTACTTGACGAAGAGGTAGCTCTAATGCTTATTCATGGACTTTTGCATCTGCTTGGTTATGACCATGAGATTGACAGCGGAGAGATGAGAGACAAAGAGGAGTATTGGATAAAAGAGTTTAATCTTCCAAAAAGTCTTATTGTTAGAACGCAGGATTAATCCCCTGCTCCTTGAATTACAGCTGGGATGGCAATTGGTTTAGTATTTACAACAATATTCTGTTTTGGAATACCCTTAAAATATCCATTTTTATATAACCATCTATATATTTCAGCTGCAATTGGTCCAGATGTTGTTCCACCATGACCTCCATGCTCAACTAAAACAGTGACTATAAACTCAGGTTTTTCGTAAGGAGCGTATGTCGTTATCCATGCATGAGAACGATGATAATATTCCATCTGACTCTCTTTCATTCTTACCTTTTCATTTTTTGGAATTCCAGTAACTTGAGATGTTCCAGTCTTGCCAGCTACATGGATAGGCACACTTCTTCCGAAAGATGAAACAGCAGTACCACCTGGGGTATTGCAAACATCAAACATTCCAAGTCTTATTTGATTTAAATGCTTTTGATCCAAATTTACAAATTTTAAATTTGGCTTCAACTTTTGAGATCCAACTTTGCTAACAAACATAGGTTGCGGTATATATGAAGTTGCGATGGTGGCTGTATATCTAGCTAATTGCATTGGGGTAACTAGCATATATCCTTGTCCTATAGATGTATTTACAGTATCCCCTGGATACCACATCTCTTTAAATCTTTTTCTCTTCCAATTACTATCAGGGACAAGACCTGTTGATTCTCCAAATATATCGGTTCCAGTTGATTCTCCAAAGCCAAATTTTTTGAGATTTGGTGCAAATCTATCTATCCCAGTAGCCAAGCTTTTTTTATAAAAATATACATCCACACTCTCTTTTATCGCTTTTCTAAGGTCAACTATGCCATGTCCATTTTTTGCCCAGTCTCTAAAAACTTGACCACCCCTACCAACTTTTATTGCCCCTGGGCAAGACTCTAGCTTATCTAGCGTTCCTGGATTTGCTTCTCCTATGGCTAACGCCATACCCATTTTAATCGTTGAACCTGGAGGATATACGCCATTGAGAAATTTATTTGTAAAAGGATGGTCAAAATTATTTTGCAAAACATCCCATTCTTCTTTACTTATACCACCAACAAATAGATTTGGATTATAACTAGGTGTACTAACAGCAGCTATTACCTCACCGTTAGGTCGCATTACGATAGCAGCTCCTGCTTGCTCGCCAAATTTATCATATATCATTTTTTGGAGTTCTATATCTAAATTGAGTGTTAGATTTCGATTTTCTTTTGGAGGAACTTTTCTGACTATATTTACCTCTTCATTTGTAGCAGTTACTTTACTTATAATAGCCCCCGGCTCACCTTGAAGAAATTTATTGTAATACTTTTCAACACCGCCCTTACCGACTTTGCCTATAATCTTGACTGTTTCATCTTTTTTATTTTCTTTGTCATTGGATTTACCAATATAGCCTATAACATGCGCTCCATACTGTGCATAAGGATAAATTCTTTTTGTTTCCACTTCTATATTTATAGATTCATTTAGGCTAAGTCTTGGGTATAGATTTAACATTTTTTCAAATGGTATAAATTCTATAACTCTTATATATTTATGGTTATACGATGAACTTTCATTTTTATAAACTTTCTCTATTCTCGTAGCATTAATGTCTGGTATATTTCTTTTTAAATCTTTTAAAAGATCTTTAAACTCTGGACTTTTTGTATCAAGTTTTGGAACTATAGAAATAGAAAAACCTACATCATTAACTGCAAGCAATCTTCCCCTATTATCAAAGATTTCTCCGCGAGCTGGTTTTATATAATAAGACTTTTGAGCATTTGATTTTGCCAACTCTTCATAATATACATTTGATTTTATACTTAGATAGTATAGTCTTACAAACATAATCAGCCATATAGTAACAAACAAGAATATGATAATTTTAAATCTATTAATTCCGCTAAACATTACAACATAGCCGCCAAAAAGATATCTATCAATATATTCAAAACAAGCAACCAATTAAAATCTATAGAATGACTTGCTCTTGAAAACGCTAAATCATCTAAAAAAATTGTTACAAAATATACAAAATAGACAGAAAGCACACTCACAGTAGCAATACATGGCTTGCATGTTGTCCACAATTTAACTCTATTGTAACCAAGCACATAAAATATCAAAACCGAAATAATAATATTAAATAGAGGCATAGAAAAATTTATCTCTAGAGATACAGAATAAATCGCACAAATTATTATCATCGGAATATTTTGTTTTTTTATTGCTATTATTAACAAATACGCACATAGTCCAAAAAATATTGGGAAAAAATTATACATAGAAACAAATACTGGATAAGAAAATGCCAAAAATCCTAGTAGGACTAACTGCACAGGACCTAAATGTTTTGTTTTTCTTCTGCTTGCACTCGATATCATTTTATACTTTCATCGAATAAACTAAAGCAACTTCATTGCAAACTGGAAAATGAATACATTTGATACAATCAGCCCATATTTTATGATCTGGTATAGACTCTTTGTTTATCTCTTTGAAACCTAATTTTTTAAAAAATTCTGGAACATATGTAAGAGAAAGTATCTCCTCTTCTATGCCTAACTCTTTGGCTTCATTAATTGCAAACTTAACCATATCGGCACCTATATCTTTTCCTCTATAATCTTCATGAACTACAAGACTTCTAACTTCTGCTAACTTTTTAGAGTGTACATGCAAGGCTGTATATCCAACAAGTTTAGTCCCATCTTTGGCAAGCACATATGATCTTATATTGTTTGCTATTTCGTCTTCACTTCTAAACAATATAACACCTTTTTCAACTTCATCTGCCACAAGTGTCTGCATATCCGCGATATCGCTTATTTTAGCTTTACAAAGTTCTATCATTGCGTAACTCCAAAAACCGTAAAAAGTATCTCTTTATGAACTGGATCAATAGTATAATTTTTAAGATTTGTAAATGTAATTGAATCTGGAAACTCTTTTTTCAGTGCCGCACGCTCTTTTTGGTTTAATTTATCTATCTTTGTAAAAACAGTTAAAATTTTTTGATCTGGTCTAACTATTTTTTGAAGATTACTAAAAACATCATCATCTATCTCTGAATGAGGGTGTCTAGCGTCTCTTAAATGAACAAAAAGTCTTATTGATACACGATTTTTAATAAACTCTAGCAAATTATATTGCCAAGCTTCTTTTAGTGTCTTTGAAACTTTAGCGTAACCAAAACCTGGTAAATCTACAAGTCTTATAGGATATTCTTGATTTTCGTCTTTATATACAACATCAAAAAAGTTAATAAGTTGAGTTTTACCTGGTGTTGCTGAGCTTTTGGCTAAATTTTTTCTATTTGTTAGTGTATTGATAGTCGAACTTTTACCTACATTTGAGCGACCCATAAAAACAACTTCACTTCTATCTTCAGGCAAGCTGTCCTTGACGCCTTGTGCCGATTTGATGAACTCTGCTTTATGTACTTTTGGAAAACTCATCAAATACGCCTATTTTTTCTTGAGTTCAAATATAAATTTTACTGGTTTTTTTGTCTGACTTTTAACACTTGCTATACCAGTTTTCATATTGACATTGATTGTATCACCACTTAAAAATCTCTTATTTAACAAATCGCTCACTTGGGCATTTCCTTGCATTATATATATAGATTCTTTGACAAAATGTTTAAACCCATTGGCTTTACCTTTGTAATGTCCATTTTTGTCTTTCATTTCAAAACTAGCATTGCCCATAGCTTCATATTGTTTGGTTTGATTTGCATCATCAAAATATACAATCGCCTCATTAGCTTTCATCCAGTTAGACGAATCTTGCCAAATATGCACATTTCCTACAAATTTAACCTGCTTGCTACCACTATTTGCTTCAACAAAGTTAGCAGTTACTTCTATCTTTTGTGAAAATATAAAGGATGTAAAAATAAAAATAAAAAGTATTATCCGCATTAAATCAACCATAAATGAATTTCATTATTATATCACATCAATCTTCTAAAAGAGACTATCGCTATTTATCCTGTGTATATAATATCGCATGTATACCACTAGACGTTGCATTTAATTTTTTTGTGTCATAGCTCAAATTATTGCCGGTGAGTATATTTCCATTTAGTGTGGCGTTATATTTATCTTTGGATACTATTTTTCCACTTCTTGTGTTATAAACGGCTTTTTGTGAATTAAATACAAAACCATTTTTTTGTTTTATTTTTACATCGCCAGATAATATAATTTCATCATTTTGATATATCGCTTTATTTGCTACAACTTTAGTATCATCTATCTTGTCAAAACTAATGTCATGCATAGTAAGAACTCCATCTGTCTGTTCGCCATTTTTGACATTTGCAAAACTTACAATACCATTTGTATCAACTTCTGCAAAAATAGTATTTTTAAAGTTAAGTTCTTTTTTTGTGTCAAGCTTGTGAATGCTATCATCAAATCTCAAACCAAAAGATACTATCAAAGTGATAATAATAGAAAAGATTAGAACCCATTCGATTTTTATTGCCATAGCTTTAAAAACTGCTCCTGCGTATTGTCTCTTTTGATTATATACTCTATCATTTCTCTCACAGCTCCATGTCCACCTTTTGCACTCAAAACAACATCTATTTTCTCTTGGATATACTCACAAGCATCATTTGGAGCAAAAGTAAGTCCAGATATGGCAAACATACTTAAATCATTCAAATCGTCGCCGATGCAGGCTACTTGTTCTTTTGATAAAGATAGCTCATCCATAAGATTTTGCAAAACTTCTTTTTTATTTTTAATGCCTTCAAAAAAATATTTTATTTTTAACTCTTTTGCTCTTCTAGCAATTACTGCTGAGCGACGACCTGTGATGATAGCAACTTCTTTTCCTAGATTTACCCATCCATCAATTCCAAGTCCATCTTTGACATTAAAAGACTTAATATCATCTCCACTGGAACTATATGTTATAGTTCCATCCGTTAATGTTCCATCTACATCAAGAACTATCAACTCTATACTCATAAAACACCTTTTGTACTTGGGATTCCTGCATTTGCATTGATTGTCAATGCTCTTCTAAGGGCAACAGCTAGTGCTTTAAATGCTGCTTCTACGATATGATGTTTATTTGTGCCTCTGTTGTAAACAAGGTGCAATGTTATAGGAAAATTCATCGCAAAAGCTCTAAAAAACTCTTCGACAAGCTCTACATCAAAATCACCTACTTTACCGCCGATTGGAAGATCAAAAACCAAAAATCCACGGTTAGATATATCTATATCGCAACTCACACTAGCTTCATCCATAACTACTGTTGCATTGCCATATCGCTCTATATTTTTTACAGGATAAACAGCTTTGTGAAGTGCTTTGGCTAAAACGATAGCAACATCTTCCACACTGTGGTGATCATCTATATGAACATCCCCTTTGCAACTAATGTCAAGATTTATATTTGAATGTCTTCCAAATGCATCAAGCATATGATCTAAAAACCCAACTCCTGTTGAGATATTTGTCTCGCCCTTGCCATAAAGTTCTAATTTTACTTTTATATCTGTCTCTTTTGTGGTTCTACTCTCTTCGCAAATCACCCTATTCTCCTTTATGCACTTAATCTCTGATTATGATAGCTTGTGAAATATTATAGCACGACATATAATCTTTTGCCTCTTGTTCTGTCGCAAACCCTTTTACAAAAACCCTATACACTTCGCTTCCATCATCCATTGAATACTTTTTTATCTCTGTGGTATATTTTTTATCCAATAATGCGTATTGCGCTTTTGTCATTTCTGCACCATCTTTTAGTTTAAACGCCCCTACTTGAATACCAAAATTGTTTAACAGCATCTTTTGTGTGGCATTTTTGATATTTGAAGTAGTATTTTGTGCTATATAAACACTATCACCAACATTCGTAGGTTTTATGGGCTTGCTATTAAACCCAATGGCTTCTATCTTTACTTTTGCTAATCCGCTTTTATCTAAACCTAAATTCTTACCAGCTGCATAACTACAATCTATAATCCTACCATCCTTAAATGGACCTCTATCATTTATCCTTACGACTTGCGTTTTGCCATTGTCAAGATTTGTAACTTTTACAAGCGTATCCATCGGCCAAGTTTTATGAGCCGCTGTAAAATCATGCATATCATAAACTTCACCATTGCTTGTATATTTACCATGAAAAGTAGGACCATACCAGCTTGCTATCCCACTCATTGTATCGCCTAGTTCAATATATTCAGGGGTATAGTTTTTACCAAGAACACAATAAGGCTTCATAGTCCATTTATGTTTTTGTTGGCTTGTGATAGGCGTTGTTTTATTTTTTTTAGCAATTGGCATCATTGATGTTTGAGAACATCCACTAAACCACAATGCATTCAATAATACAAAAAATAAAATGAATATCTTTTTTATCAATTTTACCCTCTAAATTAAAAATATATATGATTATCTCTTTATTTGACTTTATATTTGCTTTTGGTTAAATTCCAAAAAGTCTTTTTGCATTTTGTGTTGTGATGTCTGCTATCTCATCACTGCTCATACCACTAAGTTCTGACATTTTTTGAACGATGAAGGTGCAATATGATGGCTCATTTCTTTTACCACGATGTGGATGAGGAGTGAGATATGGAGCGTCTGTCTCAATGAGAAGTTTATCCAATGGTATGCGAGGATAAACTTCTATAAGTTTTCTAGCATTAGCAAATGTCAAAACTCCGCCTATACCAAAATAAAAGTTATGTTTTTCGAGCTTTAAAAGTTCATGATCTGCATTATAACAGTGCAAAACTCCGCCTTGTTTTCCAGCATAGCTTTCCAATATCTCTAGAGAATCTCTCGACGCATCTCTGATGTGTACAATGAGAGGTTTATCGTACTTATTTGCAAGTTCTATCTGATCTATAAAAACATCTTTTTGGATTTTCTTTTCTTTTTTTATCTCGTCTTCATTATCAGGCAAACGATAATAATCAAGTCCACACTCGCCAACTGCTACACATTTTGGATGAGATATGAACTCTTCTAAAAAATCTCTATTGTATTTTATGGCATCATATGGGTGCGTACCTACTGCAAAATAAACATTTGCATAAGATTCGCTTATCTCTATAGCTCTTCCTAGTGTATCTGGGTCTCCTGCTGGGATTATAAACATCTCTACACTGTTTTCAACAGCTCTATTTATAACCTCATCAAGATCATCTTTGTATCTATCATCATCTAGATGACAATGTGTATCTATTATCATTTATTCTTCTTTTTATAAATTTTGAGAAATATTAGTTTATGGAATGATAACAAAAAGCTAGAAAAAATAAGTTAATGCAGATATTCAAAGCATAAGCCTTGAATATAAAATATTTTATAGAATTTTAGAAGTTATATCTGCCTATAAGGCGAATAATATTAAAATCATTGCCATTTCTATAATCAATATAGGCATATGTTGCAGATGCATCTATATTGTCAGTAATTTTTTTAGAGTATGAAATATCAAACTCTTTCGTATCAGTATCATCGCCAAAATCTGTATAACCCAAAGCTCCGCCAATATTGCCTCCAAGCACATCAGCATCGGCTCTAAGTACAAATTTATTGTTATCATTTATGTCGCCAAATGCATATTGTTCGGCAAGCATACTAGTATATAATGTCGATGTGGCACCTCCAACATTAAATATACCTGCACTAGAATCATTTATATGTGAATATGCTACTGATGCATTAACTACATCAAAAAGCTTTTTACTTGCTTTTATGCCAAATGCTTTTGTATCTGTTGTACCTCCAGCATCAAGCCATACTGCTCCACCTTGAAGACCTATGTTTGCAAAACCTGCATCATACCCAGCATCAAGCCAAAGTATATTTGCATAATCATTAGCATAATATAATGAGCCAGTCAAGGTTAGATTTTCGATGGATTTATTTTGAGCAGTCAACATCCAAATGCCATCACTGCCATTAGCTTTATTAAACTCATTCATATTGCCCGTTGAACCCCAACCATGTAAATAATACCATGCATACCCATTTTGATTTGCATCTCTTACCCATGCACCTACAAGTGTAGTATTAGGAATATCTGTATTTACAACCAATGCTGCATCAAATGTATTTTTAAACACATTCCAGTCTTCAGAAAACGCAAACGGAGAAAGTGCTTTTGGAAGTTCTTGACGACCAACTTTTAAACTTGTATTGTTTATGCCATAAGTTAGATAAAGTTGTGAAATATATGCACTATTGAGAGAATCTCCTGCCATTTGCATAGGATGACTAACTACATCTTCTTCTAAACCAAGTGTTCCAAGACCATTGAGCTGAACGCCAAAGCCAACACCGCCAACAAGATTATCATTGGTAGCTGTTAATTGAAGACCGACATTTGCTAGTGCAGAGTCTTGATTGAAAAGATTCTGCTGAGGACCGTTCCAATAAAAATCACTTGTTTCATAATAAAAAACGCCTTGACCACTAAATTTCCAACCACTTTCAGCTACTGGTGCAACCGGAGCGACAACTGCTGGTTCAACTGGAGCTATATCTCCACCTGCAAAAATCATTGTCGAAACTATCATTGATAGCAATAATGTTTTTTTCATTTTATATTCCTTCATGTATTTTATAAAAGCAGTATATCAATATTATTTATATATGTCAAGAAAGTTAATGGAAAGTAAATGGAAGGATTGAAAAAGTGAGTTAAAAATACCCAACTCAAAGCACAAAAGCTTTAAGTTGAAGATTATTAGAAGTTGTATCTAGCTACAAGACGAATTGCATTGAGACTGTCGTCATTATCAGCATCAACATAAGCATATGTTCCTACTAGGCTTAAATCATCATTGATTTTTGTAGAATATGAAAGATCAAACTCTTTAAGTGTATTATTGCCAAGAGAACTACCATAATCTGCATAACCAAATGCACCACCTAGGTTACCTCCCAATACATCAGCATCAGCTCTAAGTACAAATTTATCATTATCATTACGATAATTCATACCCATCCAAACAGTTGCACCATAAGGCATCATTTCTTCCATAAGCATATCTGTATAAAGTACAGATCCACTACCACCTACTTGAAATATACCAAATGTAGAATCATTTATGTGTGAATATGCCAATGATGCATTAACTATACCAAACTTACTGCTTGCTTTTGCACCAAATGCATTTGTATTATCAATGGCATCATGTCTTACGGTACCACCTTGAAGACCTATATTTGCAAAACCTGCATCATACTGTGCGTCAGCCCAAAGGATATTGAGATCATCACCAGCACCTGTCAAAAAGTTATCTGCATAATACCATGAACCAGTCAAAGTTAAATTTTCAATAGATTTATTTTGGGCAGTCAACATCCAAACGCCTCTATTTTCATTAAGCTTGTCAAACTCTCCCAAATTACCTGCTGGAACAAATCCACCTGTAAATATATTCCATACTGCATATCCATTTTGATTTGCATCTCTTACCCATGCACCTACAAGTGTAGTATTAGGAATATCTGTATTTACAACAAGTGCTGCATCAAATGTGTTTTTAAACACATTCCAGTCTTCCGAGAATGCAAATGGGGAAAGTGCTTTTGGAAGCTCTTGACGACCTACTTTTAGACTTGTGTTACCCATGCCATAAGTTAGATAAAGTTGTGAAACGTATCCACCATTTAGAGAATCTCCTGCCATTTGCATAGGAGATACAACAACATCTTCTTCAAGTCCCAAAGTTCCTATACCTGTTACTTCAACACCAAGACCTATTCCGCCAATCAAATCATCATTTGTTGCTCTTAGTTGAATACCAGCATTGGCAAATGACATATCTTGTTCAAAAAGATTACCTTGTATCCCCAAAAATGGTCTCTCGTCTTGTGTTTGATAATAAACCACGCCTTGACCACTAAATTTCCAACCACTTTCAGCTACCGGTGCAACTGGAGCGACAACTGCTGGTTCAACTGGAGCTATATCTCCACCTGCAAAAATCATAGTTGATGCAACTATTGAAAGTAATAATGTTTTTTTCATCCCATACTCCTTATGTATTTTATAAAAGCAGTATATCAATATTATTTATATATGTCAATAAAATTAACAAAAAGTTAACAAATACAATGTAACCACTTTTTGCAATTCTGTTTTATTATTAATTAAGGGCAATTGGAGTAAATTTAGATTGTACAAAACATCAAAGGAGTATATATGGGAATTATTGTATTTTTAATCATTGGTGCAGTTGCAGGTTGGCTTGCAGGTATCATTATGAAAGGTCGAGGGTTTGGGCTTATCGGTGATATCATTGTTGGTATAGTAGGTGCCTTTTTGGGTGGATACATTTTGCCTATGCTTGGAATTTCTATGGGCGGTGGACTAATAGCTTCAATCATCACTGCAACCGTTGGTGCTGTAATCTTGCTATTTATTATTAGCTTGATCAAAAAAGCTTAGAGCAAATAAGAGGTTTACACCTCTTGTGTGTTTTAAAAATTTATTATTTATTGCACTCATCGCTACTTAAACAAGCATTTATATCTTTTGGGATTGGCATCTTTATATTTAAAAGAGAATTTAGTGTTTCTATATCAAATCCACATAGTTTTACTTCTCCGACTTCAAGCAAAGGTCGCTTTATCAGTATAGGCTCTTTTATCATCCTCTCAATTAACTCTTCTTTGGTGTAAGAATTCAAATGAAAATTTGTATCTTTAAGTTGTGGTGCAAAAGGATTTATCATCTCTTTTGTGCTTAACCCTTCAAAAAAAGCTTCAAGTGTAGATTTATCCCATTTTGTATCTAACATACTTCTTACTTCAAAACTAATGCCATACGATTTCAATAGTTCTTTTTGCCTATTGTTTCCGTTACATCCTGTTTTTTCATAAAAGATGACCTTTTTTGGAATTGTGAAAAACATTTTTACTCCTTGATATCAATCTAATATATGCAAATGCTATACCAAACAATCCTATAGTTTTTTAAAAATATTTATTTTGTGTCACACATTTTATAAGTAACCCTAAGCATACCAGGAATAAAATCCCCATAACCCCTTGGCATACGATCTTTTTCAATTAACACTTTTTGTATTTCGTCAAAATTTGACCAATTTTCTTTTAATTTTTTATTTATACAAATGCACACTTTATCATTTTTTATTTCATATCCCATTGCTGGCAAACGAGTAGGACACTCTTTGGTCGCGTGTGCTACAAAGTCTTGATATGAATTCCATGGTTTAGGATTAAGGCATGATGATAAAAAGAGACAAATAAACAAAATTGATGATAGTTTGATGAAATTTTTCATATTTTTTCCGATAGAGTTAATTTAAAGTATTATATAAAAAATAACCGAGTTTTTGGATAATTATAGTAAATAAATTTGTGATTGTATTGTATAGTGGTAGGTGGCGGACAGTGAGGGATTCGAACCCTCGGTACAGTTTCCCGTACGCATCCTTAGCAGGGATGTGGTTTCAGCCAACTCACCCAACTGTCCTTGTGTTTTGTGGATGAGATTATACAAATTTAGCCTTAAATGAAAGTTAAAATTACATACATGGACAAAAAAATAAAATATTGTATGATTACAAAAACTTTAAGGTCAAGCTATGGGAAAATATACGCCTATCATCATTCTCGTTATATTTGCAGTTGCATTTTATCTCATGGGAATTGGTATGGATAACGCTATAAAGATGTCAAAACCAAAAAGCGAACAAACCGATAACTAAGAGTGAAATGTTTTTATCACTTTTAGTATTTTTTCTACTTTTGAGGCAGGATCAATATCTTTGTATATCGGTCTGCCGACCACTGGAAAATCCACCATTTCATCTCTAGCAACTTCAAGTGTCGCAACCCTACTCTGATCGCTCGCATCTTCGCCAAATGGACGAATAGCAGGGCAAAGCGTAAGAAAACTTGCAGATGTTGCGTCTTTTATCATCTTACTCTCAAACGCACTACAAACAACACCGTCAAGCCCATTGTCATAACTCATCTTTGCAAACTGCATAGCTTTTTCTTTTATGCCTTTTTCATAAATGCTTTCAAATGTCATCTCATCAAAAGAAGTCAGTGCTGTAACAGCAAGGACGAGAGGTCGTTGCTCAAATTTGTCAAGCCTTTGCATTACTTCTCTCATAGCTTTTTCTCCTGCACTTGCATGGATGTTGAACATATCAACTTCTAAAAGTGCTATCTCCTCGGCAGCATCTGCCATAGTGTTTGGTATATCATATAGCTTGAGATCTAAAAATATCTTTGATTGGGGATTGATGCTTTTTATATTTTCTAAAAACTCTTTACCATCTCTAATGTAGCTTCTAAAGCCAACTTTTAGCCACACTGGAGCATCGCCAATTTTTTTTACTAGTTCCAAGTTTTCTTCCATTGTTGGCAAGTCTAAAGCTATACATAACTGCATCTACATACCCTTTTATGTTTAAATAGGATATAATCATAACTAAAAATGACTAAAGGGTACTAAACGATGTTTGGAAAAAAACTAAAAGAATACAATTTATCAAACGATGAACTTGCCAAATTACAATATGCAAAAATCACTACAAGCAAAGGTGTTATTTGGACAAAACTATTTCCAGAAGAAACTCCTACAACTGTAGCAAATTTTGCTCATTTGGCAAACGATGGCTTTTATGATAATTTGAAATTCCATAGAGTTATTGCCGGATTTATGGCTCAAGGCGGATGCCCTCACTCGGCTCCAACTGGGATGAAACAACTTGCAGGCACTGGCGGTCCAGGCTGGGCTATCAAATGTGAAACAGATACAGCAAAACACAAACATGCAAGAGGTGTATTATCTATGGCTCATGCTGGTAAAAATACTGGTGGAAGCCAGTTTTTCATCACTTTTGTTGCTACTCCTCATCTTGACTGCGTTCATACAGTTTTCGGTGCCATCGAAGATGAAGATGTAGATAGCTTTATGACATTAGACAGTATCGCGCAAAATGATACGATTGAAAAAATAGAGATTTTTGAAACAAGAGATTAATTAAAAGGATTTGTGATGTTTGGTTTTTACCGTGTATCAGTTGCTGTTCCTGAGCTATGCCTCGGCAATACAACAAAAAATGCTTCAAGCATCATAAATCTTATCAATAGTGCCAAAGATAGCTCTATTTTACTCTTTCCAGAACTATGCCTTAGTGGATATAGTGCTGGAGACTTATTTTTCAATCAAACACTTATAGAAAATCAACTTACCGCCCTACAAAATATACTCAAAGCTACAAAAAATATTTCAACGATTGTTGTTGTGGGTATGGCTATAGTAGAAACAAATAGACTTTATAACTGTGGTGTAGTTATCCAAGATGGCAAAATCCTAGGAGTTGTTCCAAAAACATATCTACCAAACAAAAAAGAATTTTATGAAAAAAGACATTTTACAAGTGGAAAAGATATCAAAAATCATTCTATTTCTTTATGCGGTCAAAATATACCTTTTGGTGTAGATCTCATATTTAAAGACAAAGAGTTTTTATCTTTTGGTATAGAGATATGCGAGGATCTCTGGACAGTCAATCCTCCAAGCAATCAACTAGCTCTAAATGGTGCGACATTAGTACTAAACTTATCGGCAAGTAATGAACTAGTTGGCAAATCAGAATATAGAAAAAATCTTGTTGTGAGTCAAAGTGCTAGAGCCATGTGTGCTTATGCTTATGCTTCTAGTGGTATGGGAGAATCAACAAGCGAGACTATATTTGGTGGAGATGGCATGATAGCCGAATATGGTTCATTGTTAACAAGAACAGAAAGATTTTCTTTTGATGAGCAGTTAGTAAGCAGTGATGTGGACTTGCAAAAATTGGCAAATTTAAGAATGAGTGAAACATCTTTTGGAGACGAGCCTACAACTCCATATAGAGCTGTAGAGTGTTTTGCTACTCCTAAACTCTCAAACATAGAAAGAACTTTTGACAAATACCCATTTGTTCCATTTGATGAGCATACAAAACATATCAGATGTACTGAAATAGTAAATATTTTGAGCCATTCTTTGATACAAAGAATGCAAAGAGCAAATATCAAGAAGGCAGTTATTGGTGTTTCTGGAGGGCTTGATTCAACTTTCGCACTTTTGGTTATCAATCACGCATATGAGATTAAAAACTGGGATAAAAGCGATATTGTAGCCATCACAATGCCAGGTTTTGGCACAACCTCTAAAACAAAAAATAGTGCTATGGAGCTATGTTCATCTCTTGGTATAGAACCAAAAACTATATCTATCGAGGAGTTATCGCTAGAGGGATTTAAAGCTATAGAGCATGATAAAAATTCTCATGATGTAACTTATGAAAATGTTCAAGCAAGAAACAGAACGTCAGTGTTAATGAATATGGCAAATAAAGTCGGTGGGCTTGTTATAGGAACTGGTGATATGAGCGAAATAGCACTTGGTTGGAATACATATAATGGAGACCATATGAGTATGTACTCTCTCAATAGCGGTGTACCTAAAACTCTCATCAAATCGCTAATAGAATTTTTCAAAGAAAAAGATACATTAGTGGGTATCTTAGAGAAAATTTTAAATACACCTGTCTCACCAGAACTCTTACCAGCAAATAACGATGAGATAACACAAGAGACGGAAAAAATCATAGGTCCTTATGAGCTTCATGACTTTTTCTTATATCATATGCTCAAATATGGAGCAACTCCACAAAAAATATTATTTTTAGCAAATTTAGCATTTGGTGATACCTATGATAATACAACTATCAAAAAATGGCTTAGTATTTTTATAAAAAGATTTTTTACACAACAATTCAAAAGAGATGTCGTGCCAAATGGTCCAAAAGTAGGAACTATCAGCCTAAACCCAAGGGCAGACTGGCGAATGCCTAGTGATGTTGATTTTGAAGAGTGGATAAAAGAGCTATAAAAGATTAACTTTTATTTTTTATTTTTTGAAGATACTCATATATTGCCTTTGTCTCTTCATCTGTAAGAGAGTATGTAGGCATAACATCATGGGTTTTTGAAACGCTATCTTGTATCTGCTTTAATGTTTTGTCATTTATGCGTGCACCATGTATTTCTTGTAAAACTATTTTCTTTAATTTTTTATCTTTTTTATAATACTGACCTATAAACTTGCCTTCGCCTTTTTCGCCATGGCATTTTGCACAACTTATCCCTCTTGGGTTATTGTATAACATTTGTCCATATTCATAATTTGACATAAAATCTTCTGCACCCAATGCCAAAAAAGGCAAAAACAAAAGTTGTATTCTTTTCAAATCCAACTCCCATAATAAATTTTCGATATAATACCAAAAAAACGTAAAGAGAGTTTAATGCAACTTATAGATGGAAAAAAATTAGCAAATAAGATTCATGCAAAAGTAGCAAAAGAAGTAGAAGCTTTAAAAAGCGAAAAAAATATTACCCCAGGTCTTGCCGTGATATTAGTAGGCGACAATCCTGCAAGCCAAGCATACGTAAAAATGAAGGCAAGAGCCTGTAAAGAAGTTGGATTTTATAGCATAGTTCATGAAATGCCTGATTCGATAACACAAGATGAAATAATCTCAACAATAGAAATGATGAATAATAACCCAAGAATTGATGGCATCTTGGTGCAACTTCCACTTCCAAAACATATAGATACTACTAAAATTTTAGAAGTTGTGGATCCAAAAAAAGATGTTGATGGATTTCATCCATACAATGTAGGAAGAATGGTAACAGGATTAGATAGTTTCGTAGCTTGTACTCCGCTGGGTGTCATGGAAATGTTTAAAGAGTACGATATAGAATTACAAGGAAAAGATGTTTGTGTGGTAGGAGCAAGTAATATAGTTGGCAAACCTATGGCAAATCTTCTTATTAATGCAAATGCAACAGTAACTACGACTCATATATATACAAAAGACCTAACTTCACATACAAGCAAAGCTGATATAGTTATAGTCGGTGCGGGAGTTTCAAATCTAATCAAAAAAGATATGGTAAAAGACGGAGCGATTGTTATTGATATAGGTATAAATAAAATTGATAGCGGAAAATTAGTTGGCGATGTAAATTTTGATGAAGTTGCTCCAAAATGCTCATATATTACGCCTGTTCCTGGTGGAGTTGGTCCCATGACTATCGCAATGCTTTTGGCTAATACTCTAAAATCAGCAAAAAATAGAGGTCTTTAATGAAAAAATTTCTAGCTGCATTTTATAGATTTTCAAGTACGTGGACAGGAACTATTGTCATAGTACTTTTTTTGATATTTTTTGTTTTGCAATCATTTGTAATACCAAGTGGATCTATGAAGAGAACTCTTCTTATAGGTGATTTTTTGTTTGCAAAAAAATATAGCTATGGTGTTCCGATTCCACATCTTCCATGGATTGAAATGCCAATATTACCTGATTTTAATGACAATGGACACCTGATAACAGCAGAGGGTCCAAAAAGAGGTGAGATAGTCATATTTAGATATCCAAAAGATCCAAAAATACATTATGTTAAAAGATGTGTAGCTACTGGCGAGGATGAACTAATATATGTCGATAAAGCACTATTTATTAGACCACATGAGGGCGATGATTTTATCAAAAAAAATTACAAACCAAATCAACTAATAACACTTCAAGGCAAACTTTGGGTAAAAGATCCATATATTGGAAAATATCCAGGAGTTGGTTATGTACCAGAAATGGATATGTCAATATTTGAAATACTTATTCAAAGATCAAGCGAAGTTGACATGAAGCCGATATTCGTAGAAGAATTAAATACACCGACATATACAAATGAAGATATCGAAGTAAATGCACTCTATACAAAAGTTCCCAAAGATAGCTATTATATGATAGGAGACAATAGGGAAAATTCAAATGACAGTAGATTTTGGGGTCCAGTGCCTTATGCAAATATAGTCGGTAAGCCTTTAATTATCTATTTTAGTATGGAATTTCAAAGCTATGACACACTTCTAAGCGGTGAAGGCGGAAAAGATCATGCGGCACTAAAAAGAGCTTGTGGAAACATAGATATAACTTCTCCTGAATGCAGAGATATATGGAATAAAAAAAGATTTACAATTAGATGGGATCGTGTAGGAAGAAATATCGAATCGCTAGAAACTGAGACACCAATAGAATGAATACAGATTTTGAAATCATAAGAATTGCTGGTATAGCTTTAGCATTTATAATCGCCATTATAGGTCATGAAATCATGCATGGTTATACAGCTTATAAACTCGGAGATCCCACGGCAAAAGCATTAGGAAGACTTAGTATCAATCCTATAAAACATATAGATCCTATTGGTTCATTATTGGTTCCTGGTGTTCTTTTTGCCATGGGTGCTCCTTTCATATTTGGTTGGGCAAAACCAGTACCCATAAATATGCACACTGTCATGCACAATGGTGGAGAAAATGGAGCTATCAAGGTAGCTCTTGCTGGAGTTACGTTTAACTTTTTATTGGTTGCTGTATTTTCATTGATTTATCTTTTTTTAGATTCTCCTTCAAATATATTTGAGACTTTCTTCAATACATTTGTGACATACGGTATCATCATAAATGCTATCTTGGGATTTTTTAACCTTTGGCCAATACCACCGCTTGATGGCTCTCAGGCATTGAAATACTTTGCGATGAAACACAAATGGTATAGTCTCGTTGTTTGGATAAATAAACTTGCTCCATATGGTTTTTTTATCCTGATGGCAATTATCGCAACACCACTATCAAGTTATCTTTTTATGCCTATCTATTGGTTGATTTCAAAGATACTACAATAAAGGAAATAATATGAAATTCTATATAGCAACGGACCATGCTGGATATGCACTAAAATCTTATGTGATAGAACTTTTGCAAACAAAAGGTCATGAAGTTGTAGATCTTGGTCCTAGTAATGATAACAGAGTTGATTACCCAGACTTTGCAAACAAATGCTCACATGCTGTTTTGGGAGACAAGGGAAGTTTTGGCATACTTATATGTGGCACTGGTATAGGCATCTCTGTCGCTGCAAATAAAAACAGAGGTATCAGAGCTGCGCTCTGCCATGATGCATACACAGCAAGTATGTCAAGAGCACACAACGATGCCAATATACTCTGTTTTGGTGAAAGAGTTGTCGGCAAAGGTGTTATTGAAAGCATGATAGAAGCTTTTTGTAATACATCATTTGAAGGTGGAAGACATAGCGACAGAGTAAACAAAATTGACGGTTGTCAAATTGGGAAAATAGATTAAAAGGAGCTAAATATGAACAAAGAACTAAATACTCAAGAAAAAAATATACTTTTAGATAGCATTAGAGATGTTCCTGATTTCCCAAAACCAGGTATTATATTTAAAGACATAACTCCTCTTTTGGGCTCTCCTGAAGCATTTAACACATTGATGGATCATTTGACAAACAGATATCTTGGACTTGAACTTGATTTTATAGCTGGAATTGATGCAAGAGGGTTTATCTTTGGAAGTATTTTAGCAGATAGACTTGGTGTTGGGTTTGTGCCTATAAGAAAGAAAGGCAAACTTCCATACACTACAGTTGCAGAAAAATACTCTCTTGAATATGGGTTTGACGAAGTTGAAATTCACATAGATGCATTTGGCAAAGATGGTGCCAAAGTTGTTCTCATAGATGATCTTATAGCAACAGGCGGAACAGCAAAAGCTGCATACGAACTCATAGAAAAAGTGGGAGCAAAATGCGTTGAATGTTGTTTTGTTATCGAACTTGAATTTTTAAATGGCAGAGAAAAGTTCAAAGGCAAAGAAGTTTATAGTGTGATTAAATTTTAAACACTAACTATCTTAAAACTTAAGTTATCATTCTACCATTAGGAGAATGAAAATGAAAGAATTTATTGATATATATAGACAAAACACAAATGAAATAGAACAATTCATTTATGAAACACTTGAAAATATTGGAAATTTAGAAAGACACAAAAAAGATAATTATAAAAAATTATTTGATATTTTTCCATCACTAGAGCTAGTTTATGAAACCGATAATGAAAAATATATTCAAACATCTCCAAATTTATATAGAAATAAAACTTCATCAACTCCGATAGGCAGAGATAGAAGATACCTTATAAAAGGTGTATCTTTTAAAAATAGTGATGTTGCTTTTACAAAACCGTATGTAAGTAGTGCGACAAAAAATACTTGCATTACTGCTATCAAACAAGAAAATGATCAAATGATTTATATGGATTTTGATCTATCTATGCTTTTACAAAGATTGGGATTTTTGGAGCTTCATAGCAAATTAAACATTTTAAACAAAAGCTTCTACGGCGGTGCTGGATTATCAATGGTAATTTTAGCAATTTTTACGATAGGCTACGCATTGGTTAGTTTTTTTCATACTCTACTTTTTGAAGCAAATTTCTCAATTGAGGCGATATTTAAACCAGTTGTAGCTCTTACTTTGGGTTTGGCTATTTTTGATCTTGCAAAAACTATATTAGAGCAAGAGGTATTTTTTAAAAGTTATTCAAAAGATACAAAGAATGAGTATAGACTGTTGATTAAATTTTTGATAACCATCATCATAGCTCTGCTCATCGAGGCTTTAATGGTTGTATTTAAAATAGCAATTTCTGATTATACACAACTTATAAATGCATTTTATCTAATCTTAGGAGTATCGATTATCATAATATCTCTATCTATTTTTGTTTTTTTAAGTCAAAAGGTAAATAATTCAGATTTAAAATGATGATTTTTGCAAGCAAATCTAAAATCATTATTTTTGATAACACCAAAAATAACCAGTGGAGTATTTGTCTCTTTAGCAACCTGCTCCACTTTTGTCAAATTTGCTTTATCAAATCCTATAATCATCTCATACTCTTCTCCGCTTGTTCCAATCTCATCAGAAATGTCCGCAATCAACTCTAACCCAAGATTATTGATATCCAAAAGCTTATTTGAATCACAAAAAAGACCATCGCTTATATCCATCCCACAAGCCAAAAATTCTCTTGATTTTTTTATAAAATCTCCCCTCAATACAGGTTCGTAAAACTTTGAATTAGACTCTATTTTTTTACCTGCAAATAAACTATCTAAATCTTTTTTGCTTTCGCCCAAAACACCAGTATATGCTAGCATAAAACCTTCTTTTAGCCCTACCCTGAAAAGCGGATTATCACTTTTTGCAATAATAGTAATTGAAATATCTATCTTGTTTCCAGATATAGTATCTCCGCCTATTATCTCACAACCAAACTCTTTTGCACACATTTGCATAGAATTAGACAAATCATCAATCTCTTCTTTTGTTATATCACTAGGAAGAGACAAAGAAACAAGAGCAAAAAGAGGTTTTGCATTCATAGCAATTGCATCAGATATATTAACAAGCATTGCTTTTCGCCCAATTTGTTTCATATTCATCCACTCTCGTTTAAAATGAACATCTTCAAAAAAACTATCCATACTATAACAATAACCATCAATGCAAGCTCCATCATCACCAATATAAGCTGAATTGAACTTTGATATAATAAAAGATTCTAAATCTACCATCGTTTATTCCATATAGTTTTTTTTAATGTAAAATTGTAACACATTTGCGTGGCATTGCATCTTTAAAATATTTAATTTAATTATAGTTGTATATATGAGAGGGTATAATAAGTTTAAAATTGCTAAAAAGGATATCTTTGCTATGGATGTAAAAATCTTTGAATATGATGTAGTAATAGTGGGAGCTGGACTAGCTGGACTAGCTGCTGCTAGAGAAACAACTGTTGCTGGCAAAAAAACAGCTGTGATAACAAAACTTCACCCGCTTAGAAGCCACTCTGGTGCTGCTCAGGGCGGAATAAACGCAGCTCTTGGAGCTGAAGACTCTACAGATTTGCACGCTTTTGATACGATTAAGGGAAGTGATTATCTTGCAGACCAAGACTGTGTTCAACTAATGTGTGAAAAAGCTCCAGAAACTATCAGATGGGCTGAACATATGGGTGCCGTATTTAGCAGAGATGACAATGGCGATATTGCTATAAGACCTTTTGGTGGACAAAGCAAGCCAAGGGCTTGTTATGCAAAAGATAGAACTGGTTTAACATTGCTTCAAACTATGTATGAGCAAGCTTTTAGATCTGGCATAGAAGTTTTTGATGAATGGTATTGTTCAGATTTAATTTACAAAGACGGCAAGGTTTCTGGCGTTGTTGCATTTAATATCAGAGATGGGAAAATGGCAATTTTTAACTCAAAAGCAACAATGTTTGCAACTGGTGGATATGGAAGAGCGTACAAAATAAATTCAAATGCACATGCAAATACAGGAGATGCGCTTTCTATCGTTGCTAGACATGGATTGCCTTTAGAAGATATGGAGTTTGTTCAATTTCATCCAAGTGGAATTGGCGGAAGTGGTATCTTGATTTCAGAAGCAGCTAGAGGAGAGGGTGGGAGACTATTAAATTCAAAAGGCGAGAGATTTATGGAGAAATATGCTCCAAATGCTCTTGAGCTTGCTTCAAGGGATGTTGTTAGCCGCGCAATTCAACAAGAAATTCGTGAAGGCAGAGGTGTAGGTCCAAACAAAGATTCTGTTTATATTGATCTTACTCACTTAGATCCACAAATAATATTAACAAAACTTCCAGAGCTTAGAGAACTTGCAATTACATTCCTAGGTCAAGATATGTTAAAAGAACCTATTTATATTGCCGCAACTGCTCATTACTCTATGGGTGGTATTCCTGTTGACATCAACTGTCATGTTAAAAAGAATCCAAATGAATTGATCGAAGGATTTTATGCCGCTGGAGAATGTAGCTGTGTGAGTGTACATGGTGCAAACAGACTTGGTGCAAATTCTGTTCTTGAAGCACTTCTTTTCGGAAGACATGCAGGCGAGAGTATAGTTAAAGACATTGATAATCTAACATTTAGACCTGCTGATGTCAAGGATGCTCAAAATGCCATAAATGAACTAACATGGGTAAAAACAAATAATGGAAACGAAAGAGTACCTGTACTTAGAGCCGAGCTTCAAGAGAGTATGACAGACAATGCAGGAGTATTTAGAACGGCTGAATCTCTAAAAAAACAAGTCAAAAAAATAAAAGAACTTTTAAAAAGATATAAAAATATCAGAATTGATGATAAAACAAGCACATTCAATACAGAATTACAAGAAGCGATTGAACTTGGTCATATGTTAGAGTATTCACTCTTCATCGTTGAAGGTGCATTGGCTAGAAAAGAGAGTCGTGGAGCACATTTCCGTGAAGATTTTCCAAAAAGAGATGATAAGAAATTTTTAAAACATACATATGCTTACATGGATAAGGAATATAACATTACACAAGAGTATGCTGATGTTGTACTGGGTAAATTTGAAGTCAAAGAAAGAAGTTATTAAGGAGAAGTTATGAGCGATACAACAAAAGTGAATATTAAAGCCTTTAGATTCAATGCTGAGACTGATTATTTGCCATATTATAAATCTTACGAGATGGAAGTGGGCAAAGATGAGCTTGTTTTAGATCTTTTAAACAGAATAAAATGGGAACACGATGGCTCTTTCTCTTATAGAAGATCTTGCAGACATGGTATCTGTGGAGCTTGTGGAATAAAAGTCAATGGAAAAGCTGTTCTTTCATGTAAACAAAATGCAATGGAACTAATTGAGCTTTTTGGTAATGAACTTATTTTTGATCCTCAAAGTAAAAAAAGAGTTGTCAAAGATATGATTATAGATAAAGGCGATTTCTGGGAGAAACATGCAGCAGTCAAGCCTTTCGTTGTGGCTGATATAGACGAGCATCCAACACACGAAACTACAATGAGCCAAAATGAAGTTGAAAATATACTTGATGCTGATTATTGTATCCAATGTGGAAATTGTCATTATGCTTGTCCTGCAATTGAAGTAAACGAAGATTATTTTGGACCAGCAGCATTTGTGGCGGCTTATAGATTTAGTGTAGATCCTAGAGACAATGCAGGCAAAAACAGACTTGAAATGACTGCAAATCTTGGTGCTGGTGTTTGGGATTGTGTTAAATGTTTTGAATGTGCCGAGGCGTGTCCAAAAGATATCAATCCGATAGAAAAAATTACACGCCTTCACAACTTGCAATTTGAAAAAGGAGTTGCTATGAGAAATGTAGCAACGAAACATGCCGAAGGTTTTGTGAGAAGCATTAAAAAACATGGTTTCTTGGATGAAGCGGATATCGTAAAATACAGCGAAGGTCCAATTGGTGTACTAAAACATATGGGCGATGCTATGAAAATGATGAAAGCTGGCAAAATACACATAACGGATCAAATTCCATTTATGGGTAATATGCCAAAATCCAAAAACCTTGATGAGATTCAAAAACTTATAAAAATCTCACAAACAAATAAACTATAATAGAGGAAAGAGTTATGAGCAAATTAAAATATGCACTTTATACTGGATGCACAGCAAAAGAATCAACTCCAGAACTACTCTCTTCTACATTGGCAGTTGCTGATAAGTTAGGGATTGAACTAATAATATTAGAAGAAGCAAGCTGTTGTGGTGCTAGCCACTTGCAAGACTTTGATCCTTTTCTTTCTCATGTGCTAAATGCTAGAAATATATGTTATGCTGAAAAACTTGGTCTTACTATGGCAACACTATGCAATACTTGTCAAATAAATCTAGCTATGACAAAAGAAAAACTTGACCACGATAGTGACTATAGAGCCAAAGTAAACGAAAAATTAGCAGAAGTGGGTTTAGAATACAAAGGAAATATAAAAATTAAACATTTCTTGTATGCACTAATAGATGACTATGGACTAGAAAATATTTCTTCAAAAGTTGAAGTTCCATTGAGCCATTTTAACATTGCACCATTTTATGGATGTCACAATATCAGACCATCAGAACTCCAAAATACAAGCAATGGTGGAGAAAATCCATACAATCCAACAAGCTTAGATAGACTCATCGAGGCACTCGAAGGTAATACAGTAGATTATGCTAGCAAAAACAAATGTTGTGGATTCCATGTTGACCTGCAAGCTCCTCATACCAGTAACGCACTCACAGGAACTGCACTTCTTGATGCCATAGATAACAATGCAGACGTAGTAGTCACTCCATGTCCTCTTTGTCATCTAAATATGGATATCAAACAAAAAAGTGCTGGAAAACAAGCTGGACGAGATATAAATATACCTATACTTCATATGCCACAAATGGTAGCTCTTGCACTTGGTTGCACAGAAAAAGAGATAGGATTAAAATATCATGTTACAAAAGCAAAACAGTTAAAAGGCGCGTAGTTAATAAATTTGATTTTATCTGTCATTCTCGCGAAAGCGGGAATCCAAGATACTATAGACTCCGCATCAAGTGCGGAGTGACGAATTTACAGTATAACATCTTTCATAATCAATCCCCAATCCAAATTAAAATTACTACTTATAAACTTTTTAGTGTGAGGCAATTTACAGTTTGAGCAATCTTGATGGATAGCATTACATGATTCCGATTTCTCTCCTAAACCTTTTGTGCATGTACTATAAACTACCCTATTTTCTTTAATTTCAATGCCATCATCATTAAATCTAAAATATGGACAACCACATAGATAACAATTTATTTTCTTCATATCGTGACATTTGGAATTTGATGCATATAATGGACAAAAATCTGGATGTTTTTGCTTCATATTGTCATAATCAAAATATTCTATTATTTCATCTTTTGTTTTATTTCTAATCTGTTCTACAATCGCTTTATGTTTCAGCAAATGTTCTTTATACCAATCTATGTATTTCATGTAATATTCTATCATATTTGAGACCTAAAGCGGTATTTTGGTATAATTAAAACAATATCAATCACACAAGAGACAAGCAAAATATGAGCGACAACACAAAAAAAGTATACAATCCAAAAGAGATAGAATCATCTTATTATAAAATTTGGGAAAATAGAGGATATTTTGAGATAGATGGCAACAAGTCCATTCAAGAAAGTGGCAAAAATTTCTGCCTAATGATGCCTCCTCCGAATGTAACAGGGAGTCTGCACATAGGTCATGCTCTTACATTTACCCTGCAAGACATCATTGTTCGATATAAGAGAATGGATGGATATAAAACACTATGGCAACCTGGAGTTGACCATGCAGGGATTGCTACTCAAAATGTTGTAGAAAAACAACTCTTAACGAATGGTAAAACCAAAGAAGAGATAGGAAGAGATGAGTTTTTAAAGCTTTGCTGGAAGCAAAAAGAAAACTCAAACGATGCAATCACAAATCAGCTTAGATTTTTAGGTGTTAGCCCTGCTTGGAGTAGAGAGAGATTTACAATGGATGATGGACTTGCTAGTGCTGTTAAAAAGTCTTTTAAAACGATGTATGACAATGGATTTATTACAAGAGGCAACTACATGATAAACTGGTGTACGCATGATGGTGCATTATCAGACATTGAAGTAGAATACGAAGAACACAATGGCAAACTATATCATATTTTTTATCCATTGAGCGATGGCAGTGGAAAGCTAACAGTTGCTACTACTAGACCAGAAACATATTTTGGAGATACTGCTGTCATGGTACATCTAGACGATGAAAGATACAAGCATTTGATTGGCAAAGAAGTGACACTTCCACTTATTGGCAAACAAATCAAGATAATAGCCGATGAGCATGTAGATATGTCATTTGGAACAGGAGTTGTTAAAGTAACACCTGCACATGATCCAAACGACTACGAAGTTGGCAAAAGACACGATTTAGAGTTTATCACTATCTTTGATGAAAATGGGATATTAAATGATTACTGTGGGGAATTCAAAGGACTTGAAAGACTTGAAGCAAGAGGCAAGATAGTAGCCAAGCTTGAAAGTGAAGGTTTTATAGATAAAATAGAAGATCATATACATCAAGTGGGGCATTGTTATAGATGTAAAAATATAGTTGAACCATACATCTCAAAACAGTGGTTTGTAAAAAAAGAGTTTGCTGCAAATGCGATAAAAAAAGTAAATGATGGCGAAGCAAAATTCTTTCCAAGTCATTGGATAAATAGCTACAATGCATGGATGGGAGAACTTAGAGACTGGTGTATAAGTAGACAGCTTTGGTGGGGGCATCAAATACCTGTGATTTATTGTGATGATTGCGGGAAAGAAAGCGTTTTTGACGGAGATACACCAACATCTTGCCCTCATTGTGATAGTAAAAATATACATCAAGATCCAGATGTGCTTGATACATGGTTTAGTTCAGGCTTGTGGCCTTTTTCAACTCTCGGATGGGGTAATGATGATATCTATAAAGATATAAAATGGAATGAGAACGACATGAATGACTTTTATCCAAATTCATTGCTTATTACA
>FAXN01000042.1 GCA_001493195.1 Sulfurovum sp. enrichment culture clone C5
TATCGCCTATATGCATGGGCACTATGACCTTTGGACTACAATGTGACGAAAAAGAAGCATTTAGGATAATGGATACAGCTTATGAAAACGGCATCAACTTTTATGACACTGCTGAACTTTATCCTGTACCTCCGAGTAAAAAACTAGCAGGTCTTACTGAAGAAATTGTAGGTAAATGGCTCAAAACAAAACCAAGAGACTCTATCATACTAGCTTCCAAGGTCGCTGGAGCAGCGAACGGTTGGTTTGTGCCACCTATCCGCCATGGACTTACAGCCATTGATTCATTCCATATCAAAAGAGCAATAGAGGGAAGCCTCAAAAGACTGCAAACTGATTATATCGACCTATATCAAATGCATTGGCCAGATTCTGTTGTACCGATCGAAGAGAGTTTAAAAGCATTTGACGAGCTGGTCAAAGATGGTAAAGTACGATATATCGGTACTTCAAATGACAGTGCATACGGACTAACAAAAGCGAATGAGACATCTAAAAGACTTGGAATTGCTAGATTTGAAAGTATCCAAAATAACTTTTCACTAAACAATCCTAGATTTTTAGATGAACTTGCCAATGTATGTCAAAGAGAACAAATCTCACTTCTTCCATATTCTCCGATAGCAGGAGGGGTTCTGAGTGGTAAATACAATCAAAAACTAACAAGCGGAAGATATGCATCATATATCAATGATAAAAATGGACGCATTCGTGCTCAAGCTGCTAGATTTGTAAACAAAAAGAGTTTAGCAACTACAGCTAAGTATGTGGAGCTCTCACATGAACTTGATATGCACCCAGTTACACTTGCAGTTAGCTATTCAAAAAACTTTGATTTTGTTGCGTCAACTATCATAGGAGCTACGAGCACAGCCCAACTTGAACCATCACTGAAAGCTATGGATATTATCCTAAATAGCGATACAATGAGCAAAATAGCTGAGATTCAAAAAGAGATTATGTATCCAATGGGTTAGATTTTTTATATTCCTTAAATAATATTACAAAAATATAAATGCCATATAAAATAAAAATAGTGCCGATAGTATAGGCTACTATTGGCATTTGGGACAAGTCCCATTCATAATGTGAATAAGGTCTCTTTCCTTGAGGTATATATCTATTTTCAATTATATTGCTTCCTAAAAGAATCAATATACAACCAATAATAAAATAACCTATTTTATATATTTTTGACATGTTTATTTATCTCTCCCAACCTCTCTGGCGTTCCAATATCTCTCCATAAACCATTATAAAGTTCACCGCTTACAGCATCAAACATCATAGCTTCTCTAAGTACATCGCCAAGTCCTCTTTTGCCATATTCTAGCCATTTAAAAAGGCTTGGACTATAATAACCTATGCCTGAAAATGTATATTTTTTAGATCCATCACTACTAAGCATCGTATCTTTGAGTGCAAAATCACCTTTTTGGTTATGATTAGGGTTTGGCACAAGTATCAAGTGAGCCAATATCCCATCTTCTAGTTTAAAATCTTTATCAAATTCATAATCACACCAAACATCTCCATTTACTACCAAAAATGGCTCGTTGCCAAAAAGTGGCAATGCTTTTACGATGCCCCCTGCACTCTCCAAAGCTCCCTCTTTTTGTTCATCTGAGAAATGTAACTTAACACCCCATTTTGAGCCATCACCAAGAGCTTCTGGGATTTTATAGCCAAGATGAGCTATGTTTATAACTATCTCTTCAAATCCAGCATTTGCTAACTTTTCAATATGCCAAACTATCAAAGGCTTTCCGCCTACTTCAAGCAATGGCTTTGGTATTGTGTCAGTTAGAGGTTTCATCCTCTCGCCTCTGCCTGCTGCTAATATCATTGCTTTTTTCATCTTTTTTCCCTATAAAAAATAAATAAATTCGGAACAGAAAAAGTCATCATTATAAAATATCCAATAATTCTTTTGTCTGCGGATATTTTTTCGCAGTTTCTTTGACATACTTTAATGTCAAAGGAATATCCTTTAGATACCCATCCTTACCATCCCTATGATAAAGTCTTGCAAAAATACCAAGCACTTTTATATGCCTTTGAAGCCCCATCATATCAAACCATTTTATCATGGTCTTATCATCTACATCTAAGCCTTTTTTATCCCTAAAATAAAGCACAAGTTCGTCTCTAGCCACCTCATTGATTTCGATATAACAGTCTTTAAGTAGTGAAACTAAATCATAAGTGATACTACCACATCTCGCATCTTGAAAATCAATGACACCAAGTTTGCCATTTTTGTCTATCATGATATTGCGAGAGTGAAAATCACGATGTACAAAAACTCCCCCAGGCTGGAGAAGAACCTCATCTGCAATAGTTTCTATAATATTAGTTAGTATTGATAACTTTTGAGTATCTAAATGAATATCAAGATGTTTACCAAGATACCACTCATTACACAAATTCATCTCGAATATCAAAAATTCTTTATCATACAGTGGAAGTCCACTCACATCCGCTTTTTGCATCAGAACTATCTCATCTATGGCTTGCCTGTAATACTCTTTTTTATTATTGTCATTTAGTACATCAAGCAGGTGCGTAGAGCCAAAGTCTTCTAATATCAAGTAGCCAGACTCTAGATTTTTCTCTATTACCTGCGGCACTCTAACACCTACACTAAAAAGTCTTTTTTGCATATCCAAAAAGGGCGATAAAGATTCTTTTTGACGAGATGAATCCATGAGAATATAGCTTGTTTCGTCTCTATAAACTCTATAATAACTTCTAAAACTCGCATCGCTTGAAGCAACTTCTATAGTAAAATTTTTCCAACTAATACTCTCAAGCCACTCTCTAATTTGGTTCATACAACCCGCCTAAAATAAGATTCTCTTTTGCTCCTGTAACATCTTTGAGCTCTGCTTTTTGTTTTCGTATTCGCAAATAAGCAAAATAACTCATCATTATCGCCTCTATCGCATCTTCTCGCACTCCATAATCACTAGTAAGTTTTACATTTTTGCCAAACAAAATTCCTATTCTTTCAACCAAAAGACTATTTTTTGTTCCTCCGCCACAAAGTATGATAGATTCTATATCAAACTTTTTGGCTTCATTTACTATAGTCATTGCTGTCAATTCTGTAAGTGTT
This sequence comes from Sulfurovum sp. enrichment culture clone C5, assembly GCA_001493195.1. GTDB lineage: Bacteria > Campylobacterota > Campylobacteria > Campylobacterales > Sulfurovaceae > BN30871. Next base: position 3,119 of record FAXN01000042.1, read on the forward strand.
CTTAAAATATCTAATCGTAACTGCTTGTCATGCTGAACTCGTTTCAGCATCTCCGTTTTAGATTCTGAAACAAGTTCAGAATGACGCAAAAGCTTCTCCTCCACCCACGCAAGATTAAAATACTCTCTACCTGTACTCTTCGGATAATCTTGCTTAAAATACTCATCATTAAGCATCACTTCAAGCAGGACTTTATCTATCTCGCCACTTTTTGCCATCTTGCCATCTTCGTCATAAGGAATATCAAAATACTTTTGACACCAACTGTCTATTAGTACATTTCCACACCCTGTATCGAAACCTAAGAGTTTATCACCTAAAATAGTGATATTTGCCATACCGCCGATATTGACAACTGCAGTTTTTGGAGTGTCAAACATAAGTTTATGAAACAATGGAGCAAATGGTGCACCTTGCCCTCCACTCGCCATATCCATTCTTCTGATATCACATACCACGGCTATGCCTGTTTCGTAAGCAACCCTATTTGGATTGCCCAGTTGCATAGAAAATCCGCTTTTAGGCTCATGCCACACGGTCTGCCCATGAAGTCCTACGGCTTTTATATCTTGTGGATTGAGGCTATATGTCTTGATAAAATCTTTGATATATTTGGCATACATTTGCCCAAGTTTATCATCTATATCACCAATCTCTTTTAGAGCTACACATCCATTTATGGCTTTTAAAATATCTGTTTTGAGTGCTATATCAAATGGAAAACTATCAAAATGCTGTAACTTGACTTTTTTATGTTCATCGAAAACACAAAGTGCGATATCTACACCATCTAGAGATGTTCCACTCATCACACCGATATAAAACTCACTCATATATATCCTTCCGTCTACCTATTTTTAAAATAAGTAATATGAGTTTATCATTTTGAAGCTCAAAAATAGCTCTGATTCTCCTAGCGATTACAAAACGATAGTGGTTGTATCCTGTGCCTTTGAGTTCAGTTATTTTTTTACTGCTTTTAAGAGCATCAAAATTTTCTTCCAAATACAATAGCTTTTTTGATATGAGTTGTTGCTCAGCATTGTTGAACTCTTGAATATTTTTTACTGCAGTTTGGGTAAGTTCTAGCTTGTACACTTTTAGAGTCCTAGCTCTTTAAATACTTCCCTTGCATCATATACTTTTTCTTTTCCGCTTGCTACATCATCGGATATTTTTTTGGCGGTTATGGAGTCTGTATGGTCAAAATAAAAATCCAAAGCTCGCTCAATTAGCTCTTTTTGTGTAACACCTAAGGTTTTTGATAGACTTTCAAGCTCGTTTGCCACCACACTATCAAGTGAAACAAGTTTTTTAACTACTGACATTGTATATCCTTTTAGATATCTTTTTAGATATTATACTACATATTTTTTTATGAGTCAATGGTCGAGAGTATTGATAAAATTTAATTTTCATTTTTCTTAAATAATGAGCAAACATTTTGTTCCGTTAATTTACCATTGCCCTTGTATGTGCTATATTTAATTGTTTCAATTTTTCTCTCAAAAATGAAAAACTGCTTACTTCGTGTCACCAAATAGCCACCATCATTTGTAGCGTCATCTCTATAAGAATATACATAACAAATTTCATCTTGATTTATTTTCTCCGAATGTTCTGGTGCATTATATATTAATCTGAAAATTACTCCTACAGGAGACAATATAATCAATGGAGAAACGCAAACAACTATAACCTAAAATAAGATTTTAACAATTAGATTTTTAATTATGCTCATTACTACAATGGACAAAATAACAATCAACCAAACTATTATCAAAAGTACTGAGTTAGTCCAATGAGATATAAATGAAATACCAAAATATTCCACTACTACAAGTGTGAAGATAGAGACAAATGAGGTCAAATATATTAGTTTACGGTACTCAAAAAAGTTATCTCTCATTATATACAAAAGAATAGCAACAAATAATAATGATAAAAGCATTAATAATTCGATGATCATTTTCTCTCACTGCTCATCATAACTCCAAACGAAATGATGGTTCCTATGATTATTTGCATAGCAAAGTTCACATCAAAACCAAAAAATGGTTTTGTGATATACGGCTGAAGTAGGAAAACACTCACAAATCCTACGATCAAAGCCAAACGCACACTTCGCTCATCGCCTCTAGTGGTAAATAATGCTGCACCATAAACACCCAAGAGTCCTGCATAAGCAAACACCATTACTCCAAGAGCAAAGTCAAGCAAAGGTATCTCATAGTATCTCTGCCAAAACCAGCTAACAAGAGCCATAGCAAAGAGCGATAAGGCTGATATAAGCACTCCTGCTCTTGATGCTTTTAGATAGTGCGTATCCGACTTGTCACTAAATATAGGTTTATAAATATCTGTTATACCAACTGATGACATAGCTCCAAGAACTGAGCTTGTGCTTGTAAATGTAGTTGCCACTACACCTATAGTAGCAAGTGCTTTGAAGCCATCTGGAAGCTCATGAAGTATATAAGTCATAAATACAGTTATCTTCTCTCCAGCAAAATTTTGATTTATTTCACTACTAAAATGAGAAAGTTCAGGATGTTGATAAAAGAGATATAAGAGAAGTCCAATGACCAAAAACAAAGATGCGGTTGGAATAGTTATGAGAATAGAGACTATGAGAGATTTTGCACCCTCATTTTTATCTTTGCAAGTAAGAATACGCTGTGTCATATCCTGATCTAACCCATAAGCTGCGATATTTAAAAGAAGTAGCCCACTGATGAGAGCCCAAAAATTATAACTCCCTGACAAAGAAAAATCGACTATTTTTAACTTATCGCTTGTGGCAAGCGTAGTGTATATTACCCCTATATCACCACCAAGAGATATAAAAAGATGATAGATGATAAACAGTGCTGCACCTATATAGATAATGACTTGAACGATATCAGCATAAATGATGGATTTTATACCGCCAAAGTATGCATAACCAAGTGAGCCTAAAATAAGAATAAATATGGATATAAACATATGAACAAAAGATATATCGCTAAAAAGTATCATAGAGAGTGCCAATGCTCCGATATAAAGCCTTGCACCGCTTGCAAAAACCCTACCGATCAAAAACATCACCCCAGCATCTCTTTTTGCTCTTGGAGAGTATCTTTTTTCAAGTAATTCGTAAACAGTCACTGCTCCTATCTCATAAAATTTCGGCACTAGTACTTTTGAAACGATTATAACAGCCAAAAGTGCAGAAAAGAAAAATCCAACAAAAGTCAGATTGCCACCATACGACATTTCAGGAGCACCAAGGAATGTAGCGGCTGATTGGGAAGTGGCGAGAACTGATATAGCCACAGCAAACATTGGAAGTGATTTTTCACTAATAAAATAGTCTTTAGAGTTTTTAACCTTTACACGTGCCAGCCACACAGATGAGATGATTACTAAAAGAAAATATATCCCGAAAATCACCCAATCAAGTGTGCTAAAAGATGAATTCATCTATAGTCCTTGGTTAATACAGGTGCTACTAGATGTAAATCTTTAACTCTTTTCCTAACATCAGCCATAAATTTATCTCCTGGATCATTTTTGAAAGTAAAATAATTTGGATCTCTCTCAAGCCAATATCTTGTCTTTTTCATCATAAAGTACTCATGATGACCCATTAAATATTCAATATTAGGATATTTATTTTTAAGATACCTTACTAGATAAGCATTAGCCTCCACTTGAGCCTGTGTCAAGTCTTCACTCTTATCGCCTTTGCCGCCAACATTTTCTATCCCTATGCTATTATAATTGAGTCCTATAGTATGTCTTCCCATATAGTTTTCAGGCATAAGTCTATATATCGTGCCATCCCTGTCAACTAAAAAATGAGATGAAACATTCACAGCTCCTGCCTTTGCTATATCTTTTCTGTCGGTCAACAATAATTCTGGTTTCAATCTCTCAAATGAAGCTTCAAGCGTAGGAACTGCCGTCCAATGAAGCACTATAATCTTAGGGTCTATAGTTATATCGTGTACATTTAATCCATAATGATTTTTTATATAGTCTTTTGTCATAGACACTCTATTTTGACTAAAATCTATCGGTTTATCAATGATAACAAAATCTTTTGCATACCCAAAACTAAAAATCACAAACACTAATAAACTAATAAGTCTCATTATCATCCTTTGATGTTTTTGAACCCCAATAAAATACGATAGCGATTAACACTGGTGGTAAAAATAGTCCAAACATATAGCTTGGCATATGAAATATTTTAATACTTTGAAGATAGAAAAGACCAAGAACTAGTATCGCATAAGCCCCTATTCTATAAAATGAAACATAAGCTTTATTTTTCTTCATAGCTTCAATAGTGCTTATAGGCTTCTCTTCATCTTCATCATTTTGAACTTGTTCAGAATGGCTTGTATCGTCATCATATAAAGCATGTGGATCTTCTATTTTTTCTAACAATTCTTCGTTTGAAGTTGTAATTATCTCATTTTCTACGCCTGCTTTAACCATTTGAGCATAACTGTATATCGAAGCAAGTACAACCATAAGTGAGCTAAGATATGCTACTTGTGAGTTTAAAAACCAATCTCTCTCTCCTGCTAGATAACAAAACAGAACTATGCCTATATCAACAATCAAAAGAGTATTGATAATCTTTATCCTAGTCCTCTTCATCATCATCATCTTTTTTGAGTGCTTTATAATTGTATTTTGGGTCATTTGCAAGCTCATCGAGTGAGGCTTTTTGTTTTTTATATGCTCTATAAACATTCAAAAAAGCCGCTGCTAACCCCCAAAAAACACCAAGCCAAAACAACCACGGATATCCAAATAGTGATTTTAGTCCAAATCCTATCCCAACACCAATAGCTACTGCAACAACTATAGAGATACCAAGACTCAAGTCATCTGCTGCATTAACTATTTTTTTAAATTTTGGCTCTTGATTGTTTTCCATTTTTAGTCCTTTATCTCTATCATGGCATCATGTGCTGTTTTGATAGTAAACTCTATATCTGCATCAGTTATAGCTGTACACATAAATCCAGCTTCAAATGATGAACATGCTAGATAAATTCCTCGATTTAACATGGCTTGATGAAACTTGCCAAATAACACTGTATTGTTTTTTTGTGCATCATCAAAATTTTTGACTTTTTTATCACTGAAGAAAAATCCAAACATAGAGCCTCTAACATCTGTTACGATATTCAACCCTGCACTTTTAGCCGCTTCTTCAAAACCTTGCATAAGTTTTCTTGCTTTTGTTTCAAGCTCGTCATAAATAGATGGACTTGCTTTTAGTTTTTTTAGAGACACAAGACCTGCTGCCATAGCCACTGGATTTCCACTAAGTGTTCCTGCTTGATAAACTGGACCTTCTGGAGAAAGATATGACATGATTTCGCCTCTAGAGCCAAATGCGCCTACTGGCATTCCTGCTCCTATAACCTTGCCCCAAGTAATAATATCTGGTTTTACGCTACTTATACCACAAGCACCTTTAAGCGATGCTCTAAAGCCACTCATTACCTCATCAAAAATCAATAGTGCATTATGTTTATCACAAAGTTCTCTAAGCTCTTTTAAAAACTCTTCATCTGCTGGAACAAGCCCCATATTTCCAGCTATTGGCTCGATGATGATACAAGCCATATCACCCTTAGCATCATCAAAACATTTTTTTACACTTGCTATATCGTTATAAGTTGCCAAATGAGTATGTTTTGTAAGATCGCTTGGCACTCCAGGGCTAGAAGGTGAGCCAAAAGTAGCAAGTCCACTTCCCGCTTGAACCAAAAGTGAATCACTATGACCATGATAACACCCTGCAAATTTTATAAGTCCATTTTTACCAGTATATCCACGAGCAAGACGAATAGCACTCATAACAGCTTCTGTTCCAGAGCTTACAAATCTAACTTTATCTATATAATCATACATAGAAACTATCTCTTTTGCTAGTTCGGTTTCGGTTTCGGTTGGAGCACCAAAACTAAGACCTTTTTTAACTGCACTTATAACAGCATTTTCTATTTCCAAGTCGCAGTGACCAAAAATTAATGGTCCCCAGCTTTGAACATAATCTATATATTTGTTGCCATCAACATCGTATATATATGCACCTTTCCCATATTCTATAAATGGAGGTGTGCCTCCAACTGCTTTAAATGCACGCACTGGAGAATCAACTCCACCAGGTATTACTTTGTATGCCTCTTGGAAAGCATTTATACTCTTTTCATAACTCATAAAAACAAAATCCTTAAAATAATTATTAATTAGATTATAACTTAAAAATGGTAAGAAGTTGGAATTGAAGAAATATTAAAATGATAAGTAAATGGATTGCTTCACTATCGTTCGCAATGACAATTATCCGTCACTGCGAGGCTTTTAAAAAAAGCTGTGGCAGTCCATTGGTGGCTAAGAAAAATATGCTTTTACTCTTTAAAAGAACATTTTCCTGTAAATTTACAAAATGGTCTCCATCCCATAATTCCTACAAATAAAGGCAATATCCCTATATAAAGCCATGTTGTACCTGTCAAAAAAGCTGCCACTATAAGAATAAGTCCTACAACTATACGAAGTGGACGACATATTTTTTCTATTTTTACTATATCCATATTTAACTCCTATTTTTTTATTAATTTAACATCTTATAACTTTTACTTTACTTGTTTGAGTAATTTATTGATCTCATTTTTTGGTGCTTGAACCAAAATTGGATTTGACTTTACATCAAGCCAAGAGATAATCTCTTTTATCTGATCTTCACTCATAGCATCACATCCAGATGTTGGAATACTTTTGATATGCATAAAGATACACGAACCACGACTAGGAATATTATCTGGGTTGTGTTTTACAACAATACCATATTGATAGTAATTTGCTGGGAACTTCATAGCTTCATAACTTGTATAGTCTTTTACTATTTTTATATTTGAGTTGATGATTTGATTATAAAACATAGAATTTACATCATCAACACAATGATGATGCTCTTGCATAACAAAATATGGATAATTTGCATTATATTGCTCATATCCAAAAGCATAACCGAGTTCAAAAATTCCAATGGGAGATTTACCATCGCCTTCTTTCTTTATGATGGTGGCATCTGTTGGAGTTTCATGAAGACCAAGCCCCCAACCCATACCATTTTTTCCTATTTTAATCTCTATTCTCTTCCCTATTTGTTGCCATTTACTGTCTTTTAAAAAGTATCTTTGAAGTTTTGCATTTGATGAATTATAATCATCTGATATGATAACTATCATTTGTTTATGTTTTTTGATTGTGATATTTGTTTGGTTGCTTTCTGTGGCAAAAACAGCAGAAATAAAAATTAAAATAGAAAGTATAATTCTCATAAAATATTCTCCTTTTAGGAAACAATGTTTTAATAGTATTATATTGTATTAAACTATATATTTCTGATAAATTTGATAAGTTTAGGATATAATTTAGTAATTCATTCGAGGAGAAAAGTATGCAATTTAGTGTCAAAAGATACATTATAGATCTTCTAATAGTTTTAGGTTTATCTGCATTAGGTGGATTTTTAATAGGTTTTTTTGGAGCATTTACTTCAATCGATGACGAAATAAAAATGATGTTAATTGCTTTATCAAATCTTATTTCTATATTGATAGGCTTTTGGATTGTTGGGTGCATTAACAAAACAGGAGAATTAAGTAGATTTAAATATCTTGCCTATGTTATGATAGGTGTATGGTTGTTTGGATTGGTTAATGTTGCATTGTTTGATTTTTCGATTTCCCAATGGATGGCTTCAGGTGTAGCTATCATTATACTGGGTATATTAGGTGGTGGTCTATCATTTCTAACATGCAAGGCTGTTGAAAATCAAGAAGAAAATACACAACAATAAATATAGGAACTAACTCATTATGAAACTTCTTGTCTGTGCCCTTGAGCCATCATCAAATATTCATCTTAAAGAGATGCTAAAGCATACAAAAAATATAGAGCTTTATGGGATATTTGATAAAAATCTTGGCAATCCCATGTATGATATATCCCAAATGGCTATCATGGGCATAGTCGATGCACTTAAAAAATTAAGATGGTTTTTTCGAGTTGCTGACGAAATGGTAGAACTCGCTTCAAAATGTGACAAAGTACTACTTATGGATAGTTCTGGCTTTAACTTACCATTGGCTAAAAAAATAAAAGAAAGGTATCCAAACAAAGAGATTATATATTATACCTTACCGCAAGTTTGGGCAAGCAGACCAAAAAGAGTTATAAAGCTTGAAAAATACTGTGACAAACTACTTGGAATTCTGCCATTTGAAATAGAGATGTATAAAAGTAAAAAAGCTCAGTATGTAGGTCATCCACTGCTTGATGAAATAACTGTAAGTAGAAACAATGCAGAGAATAACTCTATTGCTTTTTTAGCTGGAAGTAGAGCTAGTGAAATTACTAGACTTATGCCCATCTTTAGAGAAGTTAGACTAAGTTTAAATGACAAAAAAGCTACACTTGTGATACCTGCTTCATTTGATGAAAAAAAATAGCAGAACTCTATGGAGATATAAGTAACTTTGAAATTTCAAGAGATACTCACAGTACGCTAGCTAAAAGTGAATTTGCATTTGTGTGTAGTGGCACAGCGACTCTTGAAGCTGCTCTTATAGGAACTCCATTTGTACTTGTTTATAAAGCAAAAAAAATAGACTTTTTTATAGGAAGAAATATTCTAGGTATAAAGTTGGTTGGTTTAGCAAATATTATATTGGAAAAATACAATAATACACTACTACACAAAGAGTTATTGCAAAAAGATGTAAATGTTCAAAATCTATTGAACACTTTTCGTACAACCAATAGAGATATTTTTGCAAAAAAATCAAGTGAACTTAGAGCTTATCTATCGAATGGCTCAAGCAAAAATGTTGCTGATATATTGATGGAAAAATAGTGTTAGTTCATATTTGTTGTGCTGTTGATAGCCATTATTTTTTACAAAAATTAAGAGATGATTATCCTGATGAAAAATTGATTGGATTTTTTTATGACCCAAACATTCACCCTTTTAGCGAATATTATCTTCGTCTTCTCGATGTAAAAAGAAGTTGTAAACTGCTAGGAATTGATCTTATAGAAGGAGAGTATGACACTAATGGTTGGCTAAATGCTGTAAGAGGATATGAGAATGAACTAGAAAAAGGAGCAAGATGCTCTATATGTTTTGACAATCGTTTTGAAGTTACAGCAAAAAAAGCTAAAGAGCTTGGAGAAAATATTTTTACATCAACACTTCTTACAAGTCCAAAAAAATCATTAACTCAGCTCAAAACCTCTGGCGATGAACTAGCAAAAAAATACAATTTGAAATTTATTGCACCTGATTATAGAAGCTCTCATGGGACACAAGAACAAAACATATTAGCCAAACGAGACAAACTTTATCGTCAAGATTATTGTGGATGTCTTTTTGGTCTTACCAAGCAAAGAGAGTATCAAGATAGACTTGCCGATGAGCTTTTTTCTCCAATCTCAAAACAGATAATGCCAGAATCAATCGAAGAAAGAGTCGCACTTTATGAAACACGATGTGAACTTGAAGAAAATAACCAAAAATATGAAATCAAAAAAGAGAGATTTTTAAATTGGAGACTGCTTAGAGGTCTAGTTAAATGTGGAAATAAAGTCATAGCTTCATATTTTTTGCCATATTCAACACTAAAAAAAAGTTATTCGAGAGGTAAAATAAGCTGGCAAGGTGAAATTGGATATTTTGACAGAGATGAAATAGTATTTTTAACACTTGCATACTACAATCAACTATCAAACAGCGACTATAAAAGCACCAAAGAGCTTACTTTTAACCCACAAACTTTTGATATAGAAGTAAAAATAAGAGCTGAAATCATCCCGAATCCTTACAACTTAAGCACTATAGTTGTTGTTGATGAAAAATTTCAAGATAAATTTGAAATTTTATGCCAAAGCAAAGCTTACGAAGACACACAAGAAATTTTATTAACAAAAAATCCACAATAGATATTAATTTGATTAATATTTATTTTTTTTAGCATTAATGATGTAAAATATATAAATTAAAAAACAAGAAGGTCAATAAATTGCTTAGTGTTACTGATATACAAAAAATTCTTCCGCATAGATATCCATTTTTGTTGGTAGATAGAATTACAGAAATTAAAAAAGATGGATATGTTATAGGATACAAGAATGTTTCTATATCTGAACCTGTTTTTCAAGGTCATTTTCCAGATCATCCAATCTATCCTGGTGTTATGATATTAGAAGGCATGGCACAAGCTGGTGGGATACTTGCATTTCAAAGTATGGATATGACAGAAGCCGAAGCTGGACAAAAAGTTGTATATTTTATGAGTATTGACCGTGCAAAATTTCGTCATCCCGTGAAACCTGGAGATAAACTAGAATATCGTATGACAGTCACAAAACATAAAGGTGCTATATGGGTTCTTGAAGGCAAGGCATACGTAGATGACATACTAGTCAGCGAAGCTGAACTCAAAGCAATGATTGTAGATAAGTAATGAGCAATATTCATCCAACAGCCATCATAGAAGATGGGGCAAAAATCGGCGAAAATGTAACCATAGGAGCATATACCTATATAGGTAAAAACGTGGTTATAGGCGATGGAAATGTCATTGATACTCATACGCTTATAGATGGATATACAACTATAGGAAAAAATAATCATATTTTTTCACATGCTACTATAGGTTCCGTGCCTCAAGATTTAAAATACAATGGCGAAAAAAGCGAACTTGTCATTGGAGATAATAATAAAATAAGAGAATATACACTCATCAATCCAGGAACCGAAGGTGGTGGAATGATAACAAAAGTTGGAAGCAACAACTTGCTTATGGGGTATGTTCATTTGGGGCATGATGTTATCATGGGAGATAACTGCATACTTGCAAATGGTGCCACTTTGGCAGGACATGTTGAGCTTGGTAACTATGTTGTTATAGGTGGACTTACCCCCGTTCATCAATTTGTTCATATAGGAGATTTTGCTATGGTAGCAGGGGCTAGTGCATTATCTCAAGATGTTCCTCCTTATTGTCTAGCACAAGGAAATCATGCAATTCTTAGAGGATTAAACTTGACAGGACTAAGACGACATATAGATAGAGGCGAGATAGATAGTCTAAAAATAGCATACAAAGAATTATTTGAGCAAGGGAATCCTTTGCAAGATACATCAAAAAAACTTGCTACCTCAAGCGAATCAGAATCAGTTAAAAATTTAGTAAACTTTATTATGAATTCCAAAAGAGGAATTCCATTTGAAAGAGAAAATAAATGATAGAAAAACATTGTAGTTTTTGTGGTGTAGCAGACACTCAAGATAACCCACTCTTAGCAGGACAAGAAGCTTTTATATGTGCGAAATGCGTAGTATCTGCACATAAAATTCTTTTTGGTGACACAGAAGACACATTTTTACCACAAGAGATGGAAGGCGAACTTATATACCCAAAAGAGATGAAAAAACTTTTGGATGATTATGTTATAGGGCAAGATAATGCTAAAAAAACACTCTCTGTTGCTGTATATAATCACTATAAAAGAATATTCAAACAACATGAGATAGAAGATGAGACAGAGATATCAAAATCAAATATACTTCTCATTGGACCAACTGGTAGCGGAAAAACATTACTTGCTCAAAGCATCGCTAGATTTTTGAATGTCCCTATAGCTATTGCCGATGCAACAACATTAACCGAAGCTGGTTATGTAGGCGAGGATGTAGAAAATATCTTGGTTAAATTATTTCAAGCAGCTGATGGAGATATACAAAAATGTGAACATGGTATAATCTTTATAGATGAAATAGATAAAATAGCCAGAATGGGCGAAAATAGATCTATAACTAGAGATGTTTCGGGCGAAGGAGTGCAACAAGCACTTTTAAAAATCGTTGAAGGTTCTATTGTAAACATTCCACCAAAAGGTGGCAGAAAACATCCAAATCAAGATTTTATACAAATTGACACATCAAATATACTATTTATTTGTGGTGGTGCATTTGATGGATTATCTGAAATTATAAGAAGACGACAGGGTGCAAATGTTCTTGGTTTTGAACAAGAGAAAAAAAGCAAAGCCGAAAAAGAAAATATAATCTCATTTGTAGAACCTGATGATTTGGTAAGTTTTGGGCTAATTCCAGAGCTAATAGGAAGACTTCACATAATAGCAACATTGGAAAAAATAACTCAAGATGATATGGTAAGAATTTTAACTGAACCAAAAAATGCTCTAATAAAACAATATCAAAAACTCTTTGAACTTGATGATGCTAAACTCTCTTTTGAAAAAGAAGCTTTAAGTGAAATTGCCAAAAAATCCATAGAGAGAAAAACTGGAGCTAGGGGACTTAGGTCTATTTTGGAAGAGTTACTATTGGAAACTATGTATGAACTTCCAGAGCTTAAAGGTTATGAAGTTATAATAACATCCGACAATGTACTAAATGGTACAAAACCTTTATATATCAAACAAAAACAAAGTGCATAAAATAACAAAAGGATTGGAATGATTAAAAAATTATTTGGGCTTTTTTCAAGCGATTTGGCAATTGACCTAGGAACTGCAAATACTCTAGTGCTAGTTAAAGGTGAAGGCATAGTTATAAATGAACCTTCTATAGTTGCAGTTCAATATGATCATATGGGCAAAGAGAGAATCTTAGCTGTTGGGCATGAAGCCAAAGAAATGGCTGGAAAAACTCCTGCACATATTAGATCTATAAGACCAATGAAAGATGGAGTAATAGCTGATTTTCATGTTACAGAAATGATGATTAGATACTTTATAGAAAAAGCCCATAAAAGAAAAAGATTTTTTAGTCCTAGAGTTATGATTTGTGTTCCTTATGGAATAACACAAGTAGAGAGAAAAGCGGTAAAAGAATCTGCTTTAAATGCAGGAGCAAGAGCAGTTTATCTGATTGAAGAGCCAATGGCAGCGGCAATTGGAGCTGGACTTGCCGTAAAAGAACCACAAGGAAATCTAGTTGTTGACATAGGTGGTGGAACAACAGAAATTGGTGTAACATCTATGGGTGGTTTAGTTTTATGTAAATCTATCAGAATTGCTGGAGATAGATTAGATCAAGTGATTATGGATTATATTAAAAAGAATTACAATCTTTTAATAGGTGAAAGAGTCTCTGAAGATTTAAAAATAAAAATTGGAACAGCCGTAACACTTGAAGAAGAGTTAAGTTCTACAGTTTATGGTAGAGACCAAGTTGAAGGTAATTTGATTTCTATTGAAGTTACGAGTGAACATATAAGAATGGCCATCTCTGATACTTTAAGAGAAATAGCCGAAGCATTAAAATCAGTCCTTGAAGAGATGCCACCAGAACTCGCAGGAGACATTGTGGAAAATGGTGTAGTATTGACAGGTGGTGGAGCATTGATAAGAGGTTTAGATAAATACCTTTCTGATATTATCAAGATACCTGTATATGTTGCTGAAAATCCTTTATTGTGCGTAACAAAAGGTACTGGCATGGCAATAGAACAACTTGATATTTTACAACATGTAGCATATGAAGACTAAAGTTATTACTATTTTTTTGCTATTAGTCATACTAATAGCATTAATTTTGCACAACAAAAATGATATAATTAATTCTAATTTTCAATCTAAACTTTCCCCATTAAAAAAATTATACATAGCTACAATGGATGATATAAAAAATTCTTTTGATGATTATATAAATCAAAAAAATAGCATTGAAAAATATAAAAAAGAAAACGATGAGCTAAAACTTCAACTACTAGATCAACTAAACTATATAGATGAAAGCAAAAAACTTTATAAAGTTTTTCCTTCTCTTAAAAAAATTAAATTGAGTAAAAATATTGATTTGGTACAAACAATTTCTTATATAAAATTCAACAACTTTTCGCAAATAATACTCACAAAACCAGACGATTTGCAAGAACATAGAATATATGGATTAATTCAAAATGGTGTGGTTGGCGGAGTAGCGAGAGTTGAAAATAATCAACTTATAGGCTATTTGCCAAGTGATGGCAAAAGCAGATTTTCTGTTTTTATAGGCTTAACAAATGCTCCAGGAATTGCTATAGGAAGTGGTGATAAATATACTACTGTACAATTTATACCAAAATGGTTTAATGTAAAAGTGGGAGACAAAGTTACAACAAGTGGTCTGGATGGTATATTTTATGGTGGCATACCAGTTGGTGTTGTAAAAAAGGTTGAACTTCAAGGTAATTTTAAAGTCGCACATGTTGATGTATACAGTGATGCATTCAATCCAAAAATGTTTTTTCTCGTGAAAAATATCAAGCCTGTACTATATGATTCTAACTTAGTTAACTATGCTAGAATACCTAGCAATATGATTCCAAAAGATGGTCAAGTACAGGATTTAAATAGTTCATTACCAGGTGGTCAAAAACCATCATCACTTTCAAGTACACCTCTTGTTGAAATAGATCAAACTAGAGAATACGAGATAGATACAACAAAACCAAATCAAACAAATGAACCTAACTCTAGAGGTGACAATCACTCCAATGCCGACACAGAGGAATCATCAACGCAAACAAATACAGACAACAGTGGTGAAAATACAAATAAAGAAAATCTTGAAATTCTCAACCAATAACTAACATCCTCTCTTTGAGACTTTAAGAGGGGTTTTGGTATAATATTAGACTTAAAATAGGGGTTCTTCAATATGCCAAAAAGAGATGATATCAAAACGATTTTACTTATAGGTTCAGGTCCAATTGTTATAGGGCAAGCTTGTGAATTCGATTATTCTGGAACACAAGCAGCAAAAACCTTAAAAGATTTAGGCTATAAAGTTGTACTTATAAATTCCAATCCAGCTACCATTATGACCGATCCTGAATTTGCGCATAGGACTTATATAGAGCCAATTACTGAAGATATTATTGCAAAAATTATAAAAAAAGAAAATGTTGATGCAATTTTACCTACAATGGGTGGTCAAACTGCACTCAATGTAGCTATGAGTATGCATGAAAAAGGTATGCTAGAAAATATTAAATTTTTAGGTGCAAATCCAGCTGCTATCAAAAAAGGTGAAGATAGACAAGAGTTTAAAGAAGCTATGATAAAGATAGGTATGGATATGGCAATATCAAGATATGCCTATAATATGGATGAAGCAATAGCAGCTGCTAAAGAGATAGGATTTCCTCTAATTGTTAGAGCGTCATTTACTCTTGCTGGTGGCGGAAGCGGTGTTGCTTACAATATGGATGAATATAAAGAGATAGTCAAACATGGTTTAGAGGTTAGCCCTATTAGTGAAATTCTAATCGAAGAGTCACTGCTTGGATGGAAAGAGTATGAAATGGAAGTTATCCGAGACAAAGATGATAACTGCATAATAGTTTGTTCCATAGAAAACTTTGACCCAATGGGTGTTCATACTGGAGACAGTATCACTATAGCCCCTGCACTTACTTTAACTGATAAAGAATATCAGCATATGAGAAATGCAAGCTTTAAGATACTAAGAGAAATTGGTGTTGATACTGGTGGATCTAATGTGCAATTCTCCATAAACCCAGAAACTGGTAGAATGATTGTAATAGAGATGAATCCTAGAGTAAGTAGAAGTTCAGCACTTGCGAGTAAGGCTACTGGTTACCCTATAGCTAAAGTTGCTACACTTTTGGCAGTTGGTTTCACGCTTGATGAAATTACAAATGATATTA
>FAXN01000043.1 GCA_001493195.1 Sulfurovum sp. enrichment culture clone C5
AATGGTATCACAACTATCTTCGCCATATATAGCATCACTTTGACTTGTCCCAACAAGCCAATCGCTTAATTCTGATCCATAAATATCCATAACATTTCCTTTGGCTATCTTAAATATATTTATTTTAGCACGAAATAAGTTGATAAAGATTTAAAAATTTAATTTTTTTAATTAATAAGTGAATATAAGAAAAATAAAGTGTAGAATTTTTATATAATTATTTGATTTATGTACCTTGCCCTAATTAAAGATTAGGGCAATAATTCAGTAGTAAAAACTATTTCCTGCTTTGCATTGCATCATATCCATAAACATCTTCTCTGAATTGAAGCTCTCCATCTTGATTCATCCAACATGTAAGATAAACTATATCGACAGGTATGCTATTTTTTAAAGCGATATTAGTCTCTGAATTTCCTTTTAAAACTTTATTTGCATGAGCTAAATTAATAGCACTATCAAAAGATGCAAATATTTTAAATAATTCCATAGGTTCACCAAGTCTAATGCATCCATGGCTAAATGCTCTTACGTCTTTGTTGAATAAATTTTTTGTAGGAGTGTCATGCATATAAACTGCAAAATTATTTGGGAATAAAAATTTAATTTTGCCTAGAGCATTACGCATTCCTGGTGGTTGTGCAAATCTAAATGGCACATTACCGCCTCTATATTGGTTCCAATTAACAGAAGCTGGATTTATTTTTGATCCGCCCTGATATACTTCTATGCCTTGTCCTCCCATAGCACCAGGGTTTCTAAGTAGTTTTGGAATCATCTCTTTTTGTATAATACTTTGAGGTACATTCCAATAAGGATTTAATACTATATTTGAAACTCTATTACTAAAGATTGGTGTTCTGTGATTTTTAGATCCAGTTATAACTTTCATCTCTTTTTTTACTTTGCCATTTTCTATAAATGTCAATTTAAAATCTGGAATATTTATCATTATGCTTCTAGGCTCAAACCTATGATTTAACCATTTCATACGATCCATATTTAATCGTATTTTTGAAATTCTTTTATCCACACTTTCCCCAAGAGCCTTGAAAGTTCTATCATCAATTGTTCCACTTGGGTGAATTCCATTGTTTTTTTGAAATTTCATAATTGCTTTTTGTAAACATGCATCATACAAAGTAGAATCACTATTCCCGCAACCTCCAAGCTCTCCCGTAGCGCCAAGTCTTTCTCTTATGAGGGGCACAAATTTGCTTGTTTGTCCAGGTTTAATGACACCTTTTGCTGATATGATTTTCCAGCCACCTTTTTGTTTTATCTCTAAATATTTTATAAGCTCATTATTCATGGCTTCATAGTTAAAACCTTTTGGAGAAGCACGATAAAGAGTATCTGCTAGGCTACCATTAACGAGTGCGTCTTGCATGATATTGTAAAGATTAAATTTACTTGGATATGTAACCCATCCGCCATTTATCTCATTTTCATCTCTTGGGTTTACAAGCATTCCTTTGAAAGCACTCCAATTGATATTTCCATTTAAAAGATGATCTATATAATTTTTATAGAGATTTGCGATTTCAAATTCAAATGCGATTTTTTGATCAAGCGTCATACTTTTATACTGAGTATTTGCCTTGGATAATACACCAAAAGCATTTAGTCTAATACTTGAAGTTGCCTCCAAAGTTTTATCGCTATCTATTTGTTTAAGAAGCTGTTTTGTGAAATTAGATATATCATTTTCTTGTGTCCAAACTGGTACAAAGTAGAGTTGTTCATAAAATTTTCTGAGAAAACTTGTTTTATCTTGTGTTTTCACGGTTGAGTTAATTAAAGCACCGCCGTCCTCGTGGTACTCTCCGCTAAAACCAAATGTTGATATTAGTAGAGTTATGGCTAATGCTTTTATGATTGATGTAAGCCTAAAATGTATCAAAAGATACTCCTTATATAAAAAATACGAGATTATATCAATTTTTTATATATTAATTACTTGTATTTTATAAGTTTTTAAAAATTATTTATTATTTTTACTTCTATTTTTTTTGCTTCATCTTCTCTAAGTGCAACCAAAGTACCTCCAACTTGAACTTCAAAAGTATTTTTTGCCAAAGAGTGAGTTTTTAACTCTATGTTTTCGTCTTGCATAATGCCAAAAGAGAGGAGTCTGTCTTTTAGACTTTTGTCCGCATTTATCTTTTCTATAATTGCATTTTGTCCTTTTTTTAACTTATCAACTGTCATTCTTATGCTCCTAACATTTTTGCAATATTGTAAACTATGAAACTCATAATCCAAGCTGTACTTGTCGTAAATACAAATAGATAACCGAGATATTTCCACCCGCCAGCTTCTCTAGCAAAAACCATTGAAGCAGCAAGACAAGGAATATATATCATTACAAAAACTATAAAAGATATAGCCGACGCAAATGGTATATTTTTCTTTATTTGTTCGATTAAACCTTGATTCTCTTCATCTACCTCATCGCCTAGACTATACAAAACACCCAAAGTCGACACAACAACTTCTTTTGCAGCAAGACCGGTTTCGAGTGCAACAGTCATTTTCCAATCAAACCCCAAGGGAACAAACAGAGGCTCTGTTGCTTTACCAACTATGCCCAAATAACTACTTTCAAGCTCATAATGCTTTTGGGCGGCACTATCTTCAAACTTAGTATCAACTTTCGGGTAACTGCTTGCAAACCAAATCAGCATAGAAGCAGCAAGTATAAATGTTCCGGCTTTTTTAACATAACTTTTTGCCTGATAATAAACTGTATGCCAAACTAGTTTAAAAGAAGGAAGGCGATATTTTGGCATCTCCATAACAAATGGCTCATCATCTCCTTTAAAAACAAAAGTCTTTAATGCCTTTGCCCCAAACAATCCCATAATTGCCCCAGAAATATATATCAAAAACAATATATTTCCTGCATTCTCTTTTGCAAAAAAAGCTCCGATAAAAAGAACATATATAGGAAGTCTTGCCCCACAACTCATAAATCCTATAACAAAAAGAGTGATAAGCCTATCTTTTTCATTTTTTAGTGTTCTTGCCGCCATATAAGCTGGAACAGAACATCCAAATCCTGTTACAAGTGGGATAAAACTCTTACCATGAAGACCGAACTTATGAAAAAACCCATCAAGCAAAAAGGCTACTCTACTCATATATCCAGTAGTTTCCAACAAGGCAATACCAATAAAGAGTATAACGATATTTGGCAAAAACATCATAACTGCACCAACACCAGCTATAATCCCATCACCAATCAATGATGCTAGTTCCTCATTTGCTATGTTGTTCTTGACACTATCACCTAGCCACACAAAAAAAGAATCTATCCAATCCATAGGAATACTTCCAAGCTCAAATGTAATTTGAAATAATCCCCACATAAAAAATAGAAATATAGGCAAACCAAAGTATGGGCTAATCAAAAGATTATCTATTTTTTGAGTCAAGTTTTTTGCTTTCATCCCTTTTATGGACATAACTTCCATTTTTGCTCCCTTAGCAAAAGCAAAATGTTCATTTGAAAATATCTCTTTTAGATTTTTTGTATCATTGTGTAGATATATATGCCCTAGTGCTTCTCTAACGATTGGCAATAACTCTATCCATATAGGCTCGTCATGAAATTTTTTATATTTATCTTCGTCCTCTTGCAATAACTTTAAAGCTACCAATCTATGTGGTGTATTTGTTTTATATTGTTTATCTTCAAGAAATTTTACTATATTGCTTATCTCTTCTTCGATTGCATCACTGTAAATGATTTTTGGAAATTTATAATCTTGATTGTAAACATTTACAATAGTCTCTTTAAGCTCTTCTATTCCCTCTTTTGTATGAGAGCTTACTTTTACGCAAGGAGTTCCTAAAATCAAACTAAGTTGTTTTTCATCTATCACGATGCCTTCTTTGTCTGCTTCGTCTATCATATTTAAAGCAACTACTACTTTTTTACCAGTTTCAAGCAACTGAGATGTAAATATCAAATTTCTTTGTAAATTTGTAGAGTCAACGACATTGACGATTACATCATATTCGCTACTTTTCAAAAAACTATTTGTTACTTTTTCCTCTATTGTGTATTCATTTAATGAGTAAGCTCCTGGTAAATCTATGATATGTACATCATAATCCGTACAACTCTTTTCATCACAAAGTTTATATATTACCTCTTTTTTCTCGACTGTAACTCCAGAAAAATTTCCAACTTTTAGCTTTGCGTTTGAAATCGCATTTATAAGTGAACTCTTGCCTACATTTGGTTGTCCAGCCAATGCAACAACTATCTTTTGCATAAATTAACCCTTTTAAAATATATATGATAGTGATTATCATTAACGAAATATACAGAAGTTTATCTTAATCTCTTCTTAATTATGATAATGATTATTAAATTAATCTGATAGAGCGTCTTTTATAATCTGCTTTGAACAAAATTTTTCATTAATCTTTATCTTCCCATCAATATTTGCAACTCTTGTGTCTCCAGCAGAATATAAAAAATCTAGATAATCTTTTACTTTTGATTTATATGATACATCATAGCCATAAATCTTTAAAAACTTTTTTACGCTTATCCAGGATACATCTTCATCAAACATATTTTCTGCATAACTATTTTCCAAAAAGATTTCTCTGTTTTGCTCAAGCTCCAACTTGCCTACATATATTCGCTTCATTTCCACAAAAGCTTCTTTTAGCAAATCTATCTCACCTCTAAATACAGATGTTAATTGTTGATTGCTTTCTTTTAGATCTCTTATGCGACCTTTTAAAGTTTCTATGGTTTCATTTTTTGATTCGATGAGTGTTTGAAATTCTGAAAAATTATTGTCTGTTTTTGACTTTTTAACATCTTGTATAGCTGAAGGCTTTAAATTTTCAATGTTTATATCATTGTCAATGCCATTTTGGTCTTTTTCTTTTATTTGTGTTGACTTGAGTTTACCGTTTTCAACAACTATAAAAAGTTGATTGTCAACTTCTTTTGACTTAAGAGTGCCTCTTTTTAATTTCGCATATACTGCCTGCCTTGATATGCCAGCATCTTTTGCGAATTGAGAAGGTTTTACAAGTTTTGCCATTTTTAACAACCTTATTGTCAATTTGAATATTAATATATCATATTTTTTGTTAATGAGAGCATTATACCTCATCAATGATAGATTGGATATTTTTTTAAAAAGTTATATAATTACTATATATCTTGAAAAAAGGAGATATAAAATGAAAAAAACAATGATGTCAATAATTATTTTTTTAGTCATTATGTTAAATGGTTGTGCCACACATGCCAATTTTGTTACAAAATACAATGGATGGATTGGCAAAAATATAAGTGAACTTATCAAAGAAACTGGTTATCCAAATAGCTCTTATGAGATTCCAAATGGCAATAAAGTGTATGTTTATACGAAAAGTACGACTTTAACAACTCCATCTATAGGATTTGGAGGTTATTTTGGTCATACTATAGGAAGTAACGGCTATATAGGTTTCCCTTTAGGATTTGGCTGGAATGATTATGATGAAGTCGTTCAATCTTGTACATTGTTTATAGAAACTGACAAAAAAGGTACAATTTTAAAATGGGGTTCAAGAGGAAATCATTGCGTAGCAAATGAGCCAAAAATTAAATAATTAAATATATATATGCTCGCGCTCTTTGACTATATGTACTTTGACATTGTCGAATCTAGCTTTAATGGCATCTTTAAAAGCTCTTGCTTGATAATTCTCTCCATGAATTAGATATATATTTTCTATTCCATTGAATGTATCTATCCAATCAAGCATATCTTTTTGGTCTCCATGTGCAGAAAATCCATTGATTGTGTAAATCTTGGCTCTTACTGCTATTTTTTCTTTATGAATAGATATAAATTGTGTGCCGTCTATTATCTTACGTCCTAACGTACCTTCAACTTGATAACCAACAAATATCAAGCTATTCGCAGGGTTCCAAAGTCTATGCTTAAAATGTTGCAGTATTCTTCCCCCAGTACACATCCCACTTCCAGCTATTATGATAGTATTGTCTTGAAAATTATTGATTGCTATTGATTGTTCTACACTTTGTGTTAAGTTGAGATTTTTAAATGTAAATGGATTTTCCAATTCCAATACATCTTTTTCGTTTTCTTCATTTAAAAAAAATGGGTGTTTATTGTAAAGTTCGGTTGCTTTTATGGCAAGTGGGCTGTCTAAAAAAACATTCACATTTTCAAGCTCTTTATTTTCTGACATTTGTTTGAGAATATACAAAATTTCCTGTGTTCTCTCAAGAGCAAATGATGGAATCATAACATTACCACCCCTGTCAATTGTTTCTATGATAGCTTGCTTAAACTCTTTTATACTCTCATCAATACTTTTATGTAATCTATCTCCATATGTAGATTCTATATAAAGTGTATTTGTATAAAATCCATTTTCTAATCCGTCTACAACCAATCTTTTTTTATTTCCTATATCACCAGAAAAAACGACTTTCTTGTCAGTTTCTCCTTCCGTAAACTCAACTTCTACAAATGCTGATCCAAGTATATGCCCAGCTTGATGAAAAGTAATTGCAAGAAAATCGCATAATGCTATCTTTTGGTTATATCGTGCAAATCTTATAGTTTTTGAAAATGTATTTTCTACATCATCTAAGTCATATAGGGGTTGTCTTACGCTTTTTTCTTCTCCTGCTCGTTGTGCTTTTCTATAAATTATATTATACTCTTCAATTAAAATCTTTGCAGCATCTTGGAGCATAATATAAGCTACATCTATCGTTGCTTCTGTGGCGATAATTACGCCATTGAACCCTTCTTTAACAAGTTTAGGGACACGTCCTATATGATCTATGTGAGCATGTGTAAGGATTAGATAATCTATATCACTTGGATCAAAACCAAATGGTTCATAACTTTTGTCTTCCACACTACCTTGAAACATACCGCAGTCTATAAGAGTTTTGATTCCATTGGCTTCCAATAAATGGCAAGAACCTGTAACTGTACCAGCGGCACCATAAGAAACAACTGTAGCCATCTTTGATTCCTTTGTGTGGTTATAAAGGTATTATAACATTTACAAAACAATAAAGCTATACTTGTGATAATAAAAAATAAATTGATTTTATTAGAAATTTAATTTGTAGTTTTGATTAATTCGTGGCCGGGAGAGGGGGATTCGAACCCCCGGAGGTGTTACCCTCGCCGGTTTTCAAGACCGGTGTATTCAACCGCTCTACCATCTCCCGATAGAGTCTTTTGTGTGGAGGTGCCACCCGGATTTGAACCGGGGATAGCAGCTTTGCAGGCTGCGGCCTTACCGCTTGGCGATAGCACCACTTTTCTGCTTTTTGTGGTGCCCGGAACTGGACTTGAACCAGCACGACTGCAATAGTCGGGGGATTTTAAGTCCCCTGTGTCTACCATTCCACCATCCGGGCAAATGGACACCATTTGTATTTGTCACTTTTATATTTTATTATGGAGCGGGCGAAGGGATTCGAACCCTCGACCCTAACCTTGGCAAGGTTATGCTCTACCCCTGAGCTACGCCCGCAAGAACCATAAATGGGATAGAATTATAGCCTAAAAAATTTTAAAAGTAAAGAGGATTTTTAAAAATATCACATAAAGTCTAAAAGTGATATAATTAAAGCAAAAATTGAAGGATTAGTGTTGAGAAGTGATATAGTTAAACGTGGTCACAATAGAGCGCCACATAGATCATTATTTCGTGCAACTGGACTTAAGGATGAAGATTTTAATAAACCATTTATTGGTGTTGCAAATAGTTTTATAGAGATAATCCCTGGTCATTTCTTTTTAAATAAAGTAAGTGAAATTATCAAAGATGAAATTAGAGCGAATGGTTGTGTCCCATTTGAATTTAACACAATTGGTGTAGATGATGGTATAGCAATGGGACATGATGGAATGCTGTATTCGCTTCCAAGTCGTGAGATAATAGCCAACTCAATAGAGACTGTAATGAATGCACACAAATTAGATGCGATGATAGCCATACCTAACTGTGACAAAATAGTTCCAGGTATGATTATGGGTGCATTGAGAGTAAATGTACCGACTGTATTTGTAAGCGGTGGTCCGATGGCAAAAGGATATAAAAAAGACGGTACTCCGATAGATCTTGCAACTGCGTTTGAAGCTGTTGGAAAATTTGAAGCAGGGCAAATAAGCGAAGATGAGCTAAAAGACATCGAGTGTAATGCATGTCCAAGTGGCGGAAGCTGCAGTGGTATGTTTACAGCAAACTCCATGAACACACTTATGGAAGCTATGGGCATAGCTTTAAAAGGCAATGGAACTATACTTGCCCTCACAAAGGAAAGAGAAGAATTATATAGAAAAGCAGCTAAAAGGGTTTGTGAACTAGCCCTGATGAGTGAGAGCGAACAAGAGCCTTATAAAATTCAAAATATACTAAATGAAAATGCTGTACATAATGCTTTTGCTGTTGATATGGCAATGGGTGGAAGCTCAAATACAGTTCTTCACATGTTAGCAATTGCAAAAGAAGCAAATGTAGATTTTAAACTTGAAAATATCAATGATATATCAAAAAGAGTAAGCCATATAGCAAAAATAAGTCCTAGTTTGACAACTGTGCATATGCAAGATATTGACAAAGCTGGCGGAGTAAGTGCGGTTATGCATGAAATGAGCAAAAGAGGTGATGACATACTACTTGACAACTTGACAATCACGGGAGAGACGATAAAGGAAAGGATTATCAACAGTGAGATTAAAGACACAAACATAATTCACACAATAGAAAATCCTTATAGTCAAGTTGGTGGACTCGCTATACTTTATGGAAATCTTGCAGAGCAAGGAGCCGTTATAAAAACAGCAGGAATTACTGGAAGCCGTGTGTTTACAGGAACTGCTGTATGCTTTAACTCACAAGACGATGCAATCAAAGGCATAATAGATGGGAAAGTAAAAGCGGGTAATGTTGTGATTATAAGATATGAAGGTCCAAAAGGTGGTCCTGGTATGCAAGAGATGTTGGCTCCAACAAGTTTAATCATGGGCATGGGATTAGGGGACAAGGTGGCGCTCATTACTGATGGTCGTTTTAGTGGAGCGACTAGAGGAGCAAGCATAGGTCATGTTAGCCCAGAAGCTGCCGAAGGTGGACTAATAGGTCTTCTTGAGGATGGCGATGAGATATTTATAGATGTTGATAATTATATATTAGAAGCAAAACTTACATTTGAAGAGATAGCAGAAAGAAGAGATAACTTCGTTCCATTTGTTAAACCTCTTACAAGCAGATGGCTCAAACAATATAGAGCATTAGTAACAAATGCTAGCAGTGGAGCTGTTTTGGAAGCTGAATAAAAAATTTAGAATTTTCTTCATATTCTTCTCTTTTTGAAAAAGAAAAGAGGAGCTAAAGATTAGGCTGTGTATCTTCTAGCGCCCATAAATCTATTGCTATAAAAACCACCTGATAGTGTGGCTACAACAACTTTATGTTTAGCAGAACTTGCATGGATAAATTGATTGTTTCCTATATACAATCCCACATGATTAACTTTTCCAGTCATCTTTTTAGAGGTATCAAAAAATACAAGATCACCTTTTTGTAAATCACTTCTATCAATCTTTTTGCCGCTATTGAATTGCGCAAAAGCTGTTCTAGGAATATTTATTCCCTCTTTTTTATAAAGATATGATGTAAATCCCGAACAATCAAATGTATTTGGGCCAACTGCCCCCCATACATATCTATGGCCTAAAAATTTACTTGCCTTAAACGGAACAGATGCATAGCTCAAAGAATCTGATGCATAGTTTTTCTTTTCTGTATCGTTTTTATTTAAGTTAAATGAAAATATATTTCGATTATTTTCGCAACCATCCCCTGGTATAGTGATGCTTCTTCCAATATCTAACTTTTCTCCGAGTGAAATTTTATTGGCACGTCTAAGTTGTGCTGTGTCTATGCAGTTTGAATGAGCAATAGCTGTTAGCGTATCGCCTTTTTTAATTTGATATGTTTTAGCTTCTGCGAAACTTGATACTATTAGCAACATTGATGTAAAAAATATAATTTTTTTCATTAAAATCCTTTGTTTTTGGCATTGGTTTTTTTTAATTAGGTAATAATTTTATCTTAAAAAAATTAACAAATTATAAATGGGATTGAATTATTAAATAAGAAAAATGAATTTTTGTTAGCCAAAATTGGCTAACAGTTAAAAGGATTATTTAGAAATTGCAGCTTTTGCTGTGTTTGCTATACTAGCAAAACTTTCAGGTGCATTCATAGCCATATCAGCTAGTATTTTTCTATCAAGTTCGATATTTGCAAGTTTTAATCCATGCATGAATCTTGAATAACTCATATCGTTAAGTCTTGCTGCTGCATTGATTCTAACGATCCAAAGTCTTCTAAAGTCTCTTTTCTTTCTTCTTCTGTCACGGTAAGCATATACCAAAGATCTCTCTAACTGCTCTTTTGCTTTTCTAAAGTGTTTTCTTCTTCCACTATAGAAACCACGAGCTAGTTTCAATAATTTTTTATGTCTTCTTCGTCTAACGACGCCTGTTTTTACTCTCATAAGTGTTCCTTTACCTTTTTCTTTTAGGTGTCAAGCTTTGGCTTGAACTTGTCCCCTTTTTTATTAGGGAGTCAATCTTTATTGGCGATTTCTCGCTGGTAGCTTTTTCTTATTATCCTACTATCATCTGTTTGATTTTGTGTGCATCTGTAGCATCAACAATCTTTGGACTTCTAGCAGCTCTATGATGTTGTCCATCAACTTTTGTCAAAATATGGCTTCTAAAGGCTGTGCCTCTTTTGATAGTGCCATTTTTTTTGATTTTAAATCTTTTGACAGCACCCTTAACGCTTTTCATTTTAGGCATATGCTTCTCCGTTCATTTTAAAATGGGTGTAGATTATACCACAAAAATATAAATTTTAGATTAAGCAACAAATATTTAGTAAACTAAATTAAACAATAATACTATCTGAGTTTTAATTCAAGGGCTTGAGCTTTTTCTATTTTATCGACCTCGTAGTATAAATCAATGAGTTCTCTTAGTGTCATTTGAGTATTGGGGTCATCCAATCCCAATGCTGTTTCATAAATTGAAAATGCTTTTTCATATTCAACAATTGCCTTTTCGGTAAGATTCATTTCATCATAAAGTAACCCTATGTTACGATATGATATCGCCAAGTCTGGATCATTTGCTTCCAATGATTTTTCGGCAAAAGCTATAGATTTTTTGTGCATCTCTTCTGCTTCTCTATATAATGATTGATTTTGATATACCATTGCTAGATTGTTTAATGTTGTTGATATTGCCGAAGTATTTGGCGAGGGCATTTTTTCTCTTATCTCAATAGAGTTTTTATAAAATACTATAGCTTCATCATACCTTTTTTGATGATATTTTAGAACACCTAAATCTTGCGTAACCAAAGCAAGAATTCCAAGTTCATTATTATTCTTATCTATTTTTGCCTCTAGTATCTTTTTTGCTTTGATAAATATTGGCTCAGCCTTGTTGTATTTTTTGTCCTCTAGATACAATTCAGCTAAATCTATTTTTCTATTGATTGTCTCAATACTATCTTGACCTTCAATTTTGATGGTAATATCAATTGCGCGTTTATACAGAGGTTCTGCTTTTTTGTATTCTGATTGCAATACATATATATCTGCTATATTGCTAGTAGTAATTGCTACGCTAATCATATTTTTATCTTTTTCAAATATGTTTATTGCTTTTTTATAAAGTCTGATAGCCTCATCATAATTTGTTTGTGCTTCTGCAACATTGCCTAACCCATTAATGATATGTCCGACTTGTTTATTGTCTTTGTTACTAGGGAATATATAAATTTTCAATGAGTTA
Source organism: Sulfurovum sp. enrichment culture clone C5 (assembly GCA_001493195.1). Classification (GTDB taxonomy): domain Bacteria; phylum Campylobacterota; class Campylobacteria; order Campylobacterales; family Sulfurovaceae; genus BN30871. Next base: position 11,886 of record FAXN01000043.1, read on the forward strand.
TTGTAGTAAGTTTTGGCTAATTCATATTGATGATTATAATAATGTATATTTGCCAATTCTAGATATGTATCGCCTATGCTTTGTGAATTTTCTAGGTGTGATTTTTTTGCAAAAACCAATGCATTTTCTCCTATCTTAATGCCTTTTTCGTAGTCATTATCTATGTTGCAATTTCTTATTTGCTCATTTAATTCTTCTAATATATTGGTATTAAATTCATCTTGTTTATTCTCTGCATATAAATTTGATACTAGCATAACTAAAATTAGATATATTATTTTTTTCATATTAGGATTCCTATATTTTTTATTTGGTGTAAGTGAAATATATCTTATTTGACCCTAAGGGCATTTGCAATTGCAGACATTCTTGTAAATACAGTTATGAATGAACCTAAAAATATTATCCATGCTGCTATAACTAAAGCATAATTTGTAGAAAACATCAACCCTTCTACTGCTCCAGCAATACAAGCTATACTCATAACTGCCATTCTATGTTGTTTTGCCATAGGACCTCTAAAATCTTGAGCCAACCCCAATGATCCGCCAAGCAAACGAATATATGCTGTAAACATCGCCATCAATGCACCTGCCCATCCTAGCCACTCTATACCTATGGCATAACCTAAAGCAATAATCAAAAAAGAATCCGCAAAACGATCTGGTATCTCGTTGTACATTGCGCCTACTGGTGTTTTTTTACCGCCCTCTATAGCTACCATCCCATCCAATAAATTACAAATAAGTCTTGCTTGTATCATAACCACTACAAGTATTAGAGCGATTGGGGATTTGCTTATCATCAAGATGCCAGCACCAATAACAGCAAAAAATATACTAATCATCGAAACTGCATTTGGCGTAATCCCCCATAGAACCAATTTTTGTGCACTAAATTCAGCCCACTTAGCAGAACGACTTTTTATAGGTCTTCTATTTTCTATACTTTCTTGCATTTAATTACTCCGTAAAAATTTATCTACCATATTGCTTCATATAATACTCATCTGATTTTTTACTATCGCCCATCATATCATATAATCTACAAAGATGACCATACACAGCAATTGTGTCTGGATGTTTTACTCCAAATGCCTTTTCACGAATAGTCAAGGCTTTGAGATAATACTTTAGTGCTTTTTTATAATCTTCTGTGTCATGGTAAAATACTCCGATATTTTCATAGCTATTGGCAGTATCGGGATGTTCTAACCCCAATACTTTCTCTCTAATTTGAATAGCTTTTTGATAATACTCTATCGCTTTTTCATAATTTTGAACATTGTGATATACCACACCTGTATTGTTGTAAAGAGTTGCAATGCCGGAACTTTGGGTATCTAAATTTTTTTCATGGATTTTAATAGCTTCCAAGTAGTAACCCAAAGCTTGGGAATAATTTGACATACTATCATAAACTGCTCCCATATTGTTGTAAGCTGTGGCTAAGGAGAGATCCTTTGAATCTGGGTATTTTTTATAGATAGCAATAGCTTTTTTATGGTATTTGATAGCTTCTTGAAACTCGTTTATACTTCGATAGGTCAACCCAAGATTACTATAAACATTTGCAGTATCTATATATTTAGCTCCAAGCACTTTTTCGTATATTATGATTGATTCTTTAAAATATTTTTTAGATTTTTCATATTCACCAATTTGCTCATAAAGTAATCCTAAGTCATTGTAGCTATATGCCAATGCCAAACTATTTTTACCTAATAACTTTATTTGAAGATCTATAGCTTGATTTAGTGTTTCTATGGCTTTTGGGTAATTAATATTTTTTTCATACTCTTTATATTGTTTTTGAAGAGGAGCTATGACACTATATGGTTTATAAATTTCATTCCACCCATCTAGTCCCTTTTGGATAGCCTCTTTTTTGTCTGGATAAAGCTTGAAGAGTATTTTAAAATCATCTTGCATTGGCTCGTCATCATTGACATATTTTAAATATATTTTATATTTCTCTATAGCCTTTTTAAAATTTCCACCAAGAAGATAACTATGCCCTGCATTTGCAGATGCAAAAAATTCCTTATCTTGAACAACTGCTTTTTTAGCTATTTGTATACTTTTATCAAGCTCTCCACTAAGCAGATAGTACCAAGAAGCCGAACCATCTTTGTTTAACTTATGCTCTTCTCCTGCTTGATGGCAATATGTTTTTACAAGATTTATATCCACAGACTCTTTTTCTGCTTCTTCATTACACATATCTCTTATATCTTTTGCATTTAGATGTGTAGTTGTGATTATTGTTGTGATTAAAAATAATAATATTGCTTTTGATTTTGTCATAAATTTTCTCCTATTTTTTTGTTGGAATTACTGGAACTGCAACATCCCACCCTTTTAGTTCATTATTTGTTGATATAGATTTTGTACAATAAACCAAAACGCTTTTTTGAGAAATCCCATAGCTTTTTGGCCCCCATTTAACTTTTAATGGCACGGTGCATCTAGGAACTATTATTTTGTAGTTTGGATCAAGAGCAACCCATTTTGTATGATTAGCTGAATTTTGATTGGCTATGAATTTTCGTGCTTCTTCTCTGATTTCATATAGACCATGGATTGTGGTTGTTGAGTGCCATTGGTTAATGGGATCTGTAATATCTTCGGAAAAACAAATGGTAGAATGACTAAATAAGAGTATTAGTGCAGAAAGGAACGAAGGAGTTTTATTTGATTGTAATATTTTTAACAAGTTTAGCACTATAAAAAACCTTCTAATCTCCAACTGGAGATAAAATATTGCCCTAATTTGGTTGCTTTTATTTTTTCTTAGGAACTATATAAAGAGAGATGTATCTACCCTCTTGTTGTATATCTTTTTCTATACTTGCAACATCTTCAAGCATCGGCCATACTTTTTTAAGTACATCCTCGCCCCATTCAGGATTTTGCATTTCACGACCTCTCAAAAATACACGAAGCTTAACATGTTTACCTTTTTCTATAAACTCTCTTGCGTGTTTAACTTTATAATTTACATCATTTTCTGCGATTTTACAAGAGAATTTAATCTCTTTAATTTCAATAATTTTTTGATTTTTCTTGGCTTCTTTTTTTCGCTTTTCCAGCTCATAGCGATGTTTTCCGAAGTCCATAATTTTAGCAACTGGAGGAGTTGCATCAGGAGATATAAGAACCAAATCTAGTCCCTTGCCTTCTGCCATTTTTAGAGCTTCTATTTTTGATACTATCCCTAACTGCTCTCCATCATCTGAAATCAGTCTTAGCTCACTTGCTCTAATCTCTTCATTCATTATCGTTTCAGACTCTTTGCTTTTGCCTTTATTATTATTGAACTTCTCTTTGCTCAAATTCTTCCTTCTTGTAGTTGTTTTGATAATTGTAGCATAAATTCTTCTTGTGTAAGATTATATTGTTCTTTTGCTCTTCTATCTCTCACGGCAACGCTTCTATTTGCCACCTCTTCATCGCCTATAATTACAACATAAGGAACTCTTTGCTTTTCTGCATTTCTGATTCTTTTGTTTAAACTATCATTTTTGTCATATATCTCGCTATCTATATCAATGTCCATACATGCTTTTTTAAGTTCATTTGCATACTGGACGTGAGATTCGGCAATCGGAACAAATATAACCCCAGTTGGAGCTATAAATAGAGGAAACTCTCCTGCAAAATGCTCGGTTAGTATCGCTATAAATCTCTCAAAAGAACCCAAAATTGCACGGTGTATCATAACTGGCTGTTTTTTTGAATTGTCTTCTGCTACATATTCAACATTAAATCTTTGAGGTAAGTTAAAATCAACCTGTATAGTCCCACACTGCCATTTTCTGCCCAATGCATCTGTGATTTTGACATCTATCTTCGGTCCATAAAATGCACCGCCACCCTCATCTATGCCATAAGGAAGATTATTTTCATCAAGAGCTTCTTTGAGTGCATTTGTTGCAATATCCCAAACCTCATCATCTCCGATTGCTTTTTCTGGTTTTGTAGATACTTCCATAGTATAATCAAAACCAAATTTACTCATAACACTATCAACAAATTCTACAACTTCTAAAACGACTGGTTTTATTTGCTCTGGGGTACAAAAGATATGTGCATCATCTTGCGTAAATTCACGAACACGCAAAAGCCCATGAAGAACTCCCGATTTTTCATGTCTATGGACTACGCCATACTCATAATATTTTAGAGGTAAATCACGGTAACTTTTGCCTGATTGTTTAAATATCTGTATATGCCCTATGCAGTTCATCGGTTTTATACCATACTCTTGCTCGTCAATTGTAGTTAGGTACATATTTTCACCATAACATGCATAATGCCCAGATGTTCTCCACATATCTGCTTTTAATATCTCTGGTCCACGAACTGGCTCGTATCCTCTTTGGCGATGGGCTTTATGCAAAATCGCCTCAAGTTTAGCTCTAAGTCTTGCACCTTTTGGCAACCAAAACGGAAGTCCGCCACCTGCTTCTTCATTGAACATAAATAGTTCAAGCTCACTGCCCAATTTTCTATGATCTCTTTTTTTTGCTTCTTCTATCATATCCATGTGAGCTTTTAGACTCTCTTTGTCTGCAAATGCTATGCCGTATATTCTAGTTAACATTTCTGCTTTTTCGTCGCCGCCCAAATATGCCCCAGCAACTCTTGTCAATTTAAAATTATGCAATGTCCCAGTTGTTGGAACATGTGGTCCGCGACACAAATCTTCAAAATCGCCTTGTTTATATATAGAAACGCTCTCATCTGGTATTCTCAAAAGAACAGTTTGTTTCAAATCATCATTTGCAAATTTAGTCTTAGCTTCATCTTTTGAGATATTATATTTTTCTATTTTTGCTTTTTTCTTGATAATCTCTTTCATCTTATTTTCTATGGTTTTGAGATCCTCTTCGCCTATCTTGGCATCAACTCTAAAATCATAATAAAACCCCTCATCAACAGTAGGTCCAACGAAAAACTGTGCATTACCATAAAGCTCTAGTATCGCTTGAGCCATAAGATGAGCCGTAGAATGGCGAATAATCTCTAATGCCTCTGGGCTATTGTCATAGTAAATTTCAGATAATTTAGAAATATCGCTTACGCTTTGAGTATCAACAAGGTTACCATTTTCATCTTTGTAACCTATAACTATTTTGTCCATATTTGAACCCTTTTAAATTCTTATATATTGTTAAAAATGTGCTTATTATATCCAAAAAGATTTAAAGTGTTTTTTCTTGCTTTGCTTTGCTTGTTATATCTGCATTGTATTTTTGTGCCAATTTTAGATATGTTTTTCTAAGTCTTTCTATCTCATCCTCATCAAGATCTTCTAAATCAAGTAATGAGTTTTTTGCTTGTTTGCTAACCCTGATAAGTTCATCAAGCTTTACTTGCATGGCCTCTGTGTCTCTATTTTGTGTATTTTGTATAATAAAAACCATAATAAAAGTAACTATAGTAGTTGCTGTGTTTATAACAAGTTGCCATGTGTCACTAAAGTCAAAAAGCGGGCCTGTAATTAACCAGATAATTATAATCAAAATTGCAAAAACAAAGGTCTTAGATTTACCTGCTAGCTGAGAGAAACTTTTTGTGAATTGTGTGTATGTTGTATGCATATAAAAACCTTTTAGAGTTTGTAGAAACTATATTTAAGATAATTGTACAGCATTTTTGGAAATTTTGATAAAATATCTGTTTTGTAGAATATGGTGATCACGATTGGACTCGAACCAACGACCCCTACCATGTCAAGGTAGTGCTCTACCAACTGAGCTACGCGATCAATAAAGGCTAAAATTATATCAAAAATCGTTTAAAACTTGGACTATACCTCTATATAATCCAAATCTTCATGAAATGTTTCTCTTGTGCAATAAAGCATTACAAATCCAAGTGCAAATACTACTATTCCCACAACAACTGCTGACCCAAGGATTCCTAATGGACCTTTCAGGAGCATAAAGCTCGATGTTACTGGAATCAATGAGCCTCTAACAAAATTAGGTACTGTTGTTGCCACTGTTGCTCTTATATTTGTCCCGAATTGCTCTGCCCCCATAGTGATAAATAGAGTCCAATAGCCACTAAAAATACCAAGAAAAAATATTGCAAAATAGAATACATTTGCACTTGCTCCTTCTAAGCTAAAATAAAATAGTGCTGTTACCACAGAGAGTATAAGAAAAATATTATATGCTTTTTTTCTGCTTTGAAGTTTTTGAGAAAGCATAGCACTTGCCAAACTTCCAACGCTTAGCCCTATATAACAATATGTAAGCGATATGCCTGCTTTTATCTCTCCAATGATTGATAACTCTTTTGCAAATTCAGGAGAAAATATAACCAAAATACCAACAATATACCAGATAGGAACACCTATTAGTATTGCTTTTATATATTTCACAAACAAATCTTTTCTTTTAAACAGCCAAATAAAATCTCCTCTTTTAACATCATCACTTACATGATGCACAAACATTTCTGACTCCCTAACTTTAAATCTAAGAAGGAGTAGAGCAAACCCCAAAATTCCTCCAAAAATATAAGCATTTTGCCAATTAAAATAAGTTGCGACAATGTTTGCCACAACAACGCCCAAAACACCAATCGCAGAAACCATCATGATGCCATAACCTCTAAGCTCTTTTGGGAGTATCTCAGAGATTAAAGTAACACCAACACCAAGCTCTCCAGCAAGTCCGATCCCAGCAATAAATCTCAAAAACGCATACTGCTCAACAGATGTGATGTAGGCATTTAAAACATTAGCAACTGAATACATGATAATGGAAGCAAAAAGAACAGACAACCTTCCTTTTTTGTCGCCCAAAATACCCCAAAGAATTCCGCCAATAAGCATACCAAACATTTGAGCATTTAATATATTTGTACCCCATTCCATTACTTCATTAGGGGCAAGTCCAAGGTCGGTTAAACTCTTTACTCTTACAACACCGAAAATCACAAGATCATATATATCTACAAAATAACCCATTGCTATAACAATAACAGGCAAAACCAAAACTTCTTTAAATGTTCTTATCATTTAAGCGCCTCACGGTCGAGTTCTCCACTTTTTAGTTTTTGCAAATAATCATTAAGCATATTTTTCACATCTGTTGACATAACGATAAGACCAAAAATATTTGGTATAGCAAGTGCTAAAAATAAAACTGTACTAAAATCAACCATTGTGCCCATGCTCACAACGGTTGCCAATACTACAAAAAACAAATATATTATTTTGTAAACCATTACGCTTTTTACGCCAAACAGATAAACCCAAGCTATTTCACCATAATATGACCAAGCGATAAGAGTAGAAAATGCAAACATAAAGATTGAAAAACTCAAAATTGCAGGGAACCACCATATCACTGTTCTAAATGCTTCTGCTGTAAGTGCTGATCCATTTCTCGCATCAATCAAAGCACAAAAACTTCCACTTGGATCACAAACATTTGTTGTGACTATAACAAGTGCTGTTGTTGTACAAACTATAACCGTGTCAATGAACGGCTCATAAAGAGCAACCATCCCTTGACGGACTGGATATTTCACTCTTGCTGTTGAATGAGCAATAGGAGCTGAACCAATCCCAGCTTCACTTGAAAATGCAGCTCTTTGAAATCCTTGTACTATCACTCCTACAACTCCTCCGGCAACTGCAGTAGGAGCAAATGCTCCAACAAAAATCTCTTGTAGTGCAAGTGGTATCTTGTCCATGTTTGCAATAAGCACGAAAATACCTGCTAGCATATACACGCCTACCATAAGAGGTACTATTTTTTCCGTTGTATGAGCAATTCTTTTAACTCCTCCAATAATCACAAATCCAGTCAAAAAAGCGATAACTACGCCAAATACCCAAGGGTACTCTTTGAAAAAACTTATCTCATTACTGACCGCACCCAATGCTTGTGAAACTTGAAATGTATTTCCTCCACCTATCGCAGCACCAATCAAAAATATTGCAAACACTACGGCTAATGCTTTTCCAAGTTTTGGATATCCTTTTTCTGTAAATCCTTTTTTTAGATATCCCATACCTCCACCTATAATGGTGCCATCAGGTAAAAATTCTCTATATTTTAGAGATAACGTAACCTCTGTAAATTTAAGCGTCATACCCAAAAAACCAGCTACTATCATCCAAAAAGTTGCCCCTGGTCCACCAACTGCTATAGCAATAGCAACCCCAGCTATATTACCAAGCCCAACCGTAGCAGATAGTGCGGTTGTGAGTGATTGCCTAGGTTCTATGATACCTACATCATCTTTTGTTCGATACTTGCCCATAATTATCTTATATGAGTGTGCAAACATTTTTAAGTTTACAAAGTTAAATTTTAGTGTTAGATATACTCCGCCAAAAATAAGCAAAGCTACCACAAATGGTACTTTTGTACCCTCAACTGAGCCAAAAAAGATATCAAAAAACAATGCAGAGTCTAAAAAACTAGTAAATTGTACAAAAAATTCATTCATTGGCACTCTTTATATTGAAATAATTTTATATTCTATATAAAAAATACTAAATAATTAGATATAGAAAAATTTAACTGCATACAATACATATAATAATTAATAATTTTTAAATATAAATATATGATATAATCCAACTATATACAAAAAAGGAAACACTATGCAAACAGATATGGGAAAACTTCTTCTTAGGATAATGCTTGGCGGGCTTATGTTGTTTCATGGGATTGGAAAATTATCTCATGGTATAGATTTTGTAAAGGGAACATTGACAGCTAATGGTTTGCCAGAAATGATGGCTTATGGAGTATATGTAGGCGAAATCATAGCTCCATTAATGCTTTTGATAGGGTTTAAAAGTCGTATAGCTGGGGCTATTATAGCGTTCAATATGATAATGGCTCTATTTTTAGTTCACTCAAATGAGCTATTGCGGATATCAGATACTGGTGGTTTAACTATAGAACTTCAGCTATTTTATCTTTTTAGCTCAATCGCAATTATTTTATTGGGATCTGGAAAATATGCAGTAAAAAGAGACTAAATATCTTATAAGGATACACGAATATGAATAGCAATAATTTAGAAAAATTGATATCAAAACTCTCGCCTCAAGAAAAACATATACTTATAGACAAAGGCACTGAACGACCATTTAGTGGAGCATTACTAGAAAATAAAGAAAATGGTATTTATCTATGTAAACTATGCGGAAGCGAGCTTTTTAGCTCAAATTCAAAATTTAACTCTCATAGTGGATGGCCAAGCTTTGATGATGCCTTGCCAAATGCCATAAAAGAAGTGCCAGATAGTGATGGCAAAAGAGTTGAGATAACTTGTGCCTCTTGCGGTGGTCATCTTGGACATGTATTTAAAGGTGAGAGATTTACAGATAAGAATACTAGACATTGTGTAAACTCATTGTCTCTAAAATTTAAAAAGAGTGACAAGTGAGTTCAAAAGAGGCATATTTTGGAGGTGGTTGTTTTTGGGGAATGGAGTATTTTTTTAGTAAACTTGATGGTGTTGAAGATGTAGTTTCTGGATACATGGGAGGTAACAGCGTAAATCCAACATATAAAGATGTATGCTATAACAATACTGGACACATCGAGGTTGTCAAAATAGTTTACAATCCTAAAATCATAACCTATAGTGATTTGGCAAAATACTTTTTTGAGATACATGACCCAACACAAATAAATGGACAAGGTCCCGACATAGGTCATCAATATATTTCGGTAGTATTTACAAGCGACGAACAAGAAAAGAAAATCATAAATAAACTAATAAAAGAGCTAAAAAACAATGGCTTTGAAGTAGCAACAAAAATTTTTGACCTTATGCCTTTTTATAAAGCTGAAGATTATCATCAAAATTACTATAACAAAAATGGACATATTCCCTATTGTCATAAATATACTAAAAGATTTTGACAAAGTTTATTGAAAATTATGCTACGATAATATAATTATTAGTTGGCAAAAGGAGAGCAATGTCTCAAGATGGTAAGAGGGTTCAAAAAAAAGAATCTATCATTAAAGTTGCACTTACACTATTTTCTGTATATGGATTTCACAAAACAACAATTCCAAATATTGCTAAAAGACTGGGGATGAGTTCTGGAAATTTGTATAATTATTTTCCATCAAAAGAGATTTTAGCTCAAGAAATTATCAAATACACATCCGAAGTGTTAGGTGCAGAAATAAGAAAAATAAACCAACAAAAAAAACTTTCAACAGATAAAAAAATACATAAAATAGTTGAAGTGTATTTTAAAATGGCAGTAGAAAAACCGGAAATGATAGAATATTTTTTACGCGTCTATCTATCTCACAGAGAAGTGTTCGTAGGAGAATGCCAAAGAATGGTTTGTGTGGCTAGTTTTATAACCGAAATAATGATATTTTTCTCAGATGGAGTTGAATCAGGAGATCTTAGGGATCAAGATTTTTTTTCTGCTTTTGGGCTTTTTATGGGATATCTAGGAGGAATGGCATTTTTAAATGGCGAAGCTATGCTGCCTCATTCTCTCAAAGAATATACCGATGATATATCACAAAATATATATAATGCACTAAAAACATAAAAATGTCAAAACTTTCAAAACCAACTCTACTATGGCTACAGTCTATTACATGTAATGGCAACACTCATTCATTTTTCTCTCATCCAGACTTCGTAGCATTGATGCAAAAATTTGAAATAATACACCATCCTATTTTAAATACCAAATATACACTAGAAGATGTTGTTAAAGGGAATTTAGCCTGTGATGTGTTGGTGCTAGAAGGTGCTTTTAAAAAAAATGGTATGAAAAAAATGAACAAAGAGATATATACAGTAGCTAAAAATTACGCCAAAAAAGCTAAACATATTATAACGGCCGGAAGTTGTGCTACCTTTGGTGGAATGTTTAGGCAATATGATACACAATCTATTGGTGGATTTTGCTTTGATGATGAAGTTCCAAATGAAATTTATAAATTATTTAAAAAAAAGCTTATATCAATACCTGGATGTCCAGCACACCCTAGATGGATAGGAAGTGTATTGTCTATGATTTTAACGCATAGACAAATTCCGCTTGACGAACTCAATAGACCTCTTGAAATTTATGGTTACAATGCACATGTTGGATGTTCTAGAAGTGAATATTATGAATGGAAAATAGATGCATCAAAATATGGGCATAAGGAGGGATGTTTGTTTTACGAGCATGGATGTCAAGCACCTTTTACTCATGCCAATTGTAACAAAATTCTCTGGAATGAGGTAAGTTCTAAAACAAGAGTTGGGACTCCATGTTTTGGATGTACAGAACCAACTTTTCCTAAAAAAAACTTATGGCATACAACTACACTTATGGGCATGCCAGCTAATATGCCGATTGGGATACCAAAAAGAGCATATCTAACAATTGCGGGTATTGCTAAAAGCTTTACCATAAAACGTCTAAATGAACCTATCATAAAGTATAAAAAATGAAAATAAAACATTTTGTAGAAAAAGTAGAAGGCGAAACAGAACTTGAGTTTGATTTTAAAAACGGTATAGTAAATAATGTAAATATAGTTTTCCCATTTTACAGAGGAATAGAAGAGATACTAAGAGATAGGGATGCACTAGATGCTTTAGTGATTACCCCTAGGGTGTGTGGAATTTGTAATCATGCACATCTTTTGGCTAGTGCAAGGGCTATAGAAAATGGGCTACAAAACGCTGGTGTAAATATAAATCTTACTCCAAAAGCAATATCTCTGCGTGAATTTACATTGTATTGCGAAATAATTCAAAGTCATTTTAAGTGGTTTTACCTAATCGCCATGCCTCAATTGGCAAATTTAAACAAACTAGAAATTTCAGATAATCATATACTTAAAGCATCTTGGGCTAATATAAATACAGTTAAAGCATTGGCTATCTTTGCAGGACAATGGCCACACTCTAGTTATATAGTTCCAGGCGGGGTAACTTGCGATCCTACTTATGAAGAGATTATCCAAGCGGAAGCTTTGATTGATGATATTATAAAGTTTACACAAAACGAATTTTTAGGACTAAGTATCGATGAGTATTATAAAACAAAAGAAATATCTAGCATAAAAGGAGATATGGGGATTATACTTAGTATGCTAAAAAATCAAAATATGCAAGAAAAAGGCAAAAGCTATGATAGGTTTTTGACTCTTGGAGAGCATAGTGCATTTACAACTGGAATATATAATCAATCCTTATATAGTGATGCCAATATTACATATGTAAAAGAACATGTGCAATCTGGTTCAAAAGCAAAATCTGTATCCTATGATAATCAATTTTGCGAGGTTGGCCCACTAGCAAGGGCAATGTTAAGGAAAAATAATTTTATTTTAGACATACACAATAAATATCAAGATAGTGCTTTAACTAGAGTTTGTGCAAGAATGGATGAGCTTATAAACCTTTTAATTTACACAAAAGATTTATTGGCAAACTTAAATGTTAAAGAGTTATCTTGCACACTATCTAAACTTCCAAAAGACTTAGAAGCCAATGGAACAGGTATAGTGGAAGCTGCCAGAGGTTCATTGATTCATCAAAGCACCATAAAGAGTGGCAAAATACAAAACTACAGCATAATAACCCCGACTCAATGGAATTTATCAAATGGATTAGAACAAAGCTATGGAATAGCTACAAAAGCTATGAGAGGTAGCATAAATACACAAGAGGCTAATTTTATATTTCGTACGTTTGACGTATGTTCTGTCTGCACAACTCACTAGAAACTTATAATAATTATTTGAAAAAACAATTAATATAAATATTTTTATCTGTTTTTTATATTTTTATATTTAATTAAGCTAACTTCTCTTACAATATGAATGACTATTCATTTATATTTAGGAGGTAGTGATGGAAAATTATGACAAATCTCTAAAAAAGATTTTTACAAAACGCTTGCAAGCTGTGCAAAAGCTTCCAAAAATTGACGGCAGTAAGTCTATAATTGATATTTTAGAAGAAAAAGGTATCAGTAGACGCGACTTTATGAAATGGGCAAGTTATATGACTGCTTATCTAGGTCTCTCTTCATCTTTTGTGCCAACAGTTGCAAAAGCTGCAGAAGTTGCAGATAGATTGCCTATTATATGGTTACATATGGCTGAGTGCACAGGATGTAGTGAAAGTTTGCTTAGATCTGATGCTCCAACAATAGATTCTTTGATATTTGATTACATATCTCTTGAATATCATGAAACTATAATGGCTGCATCAGGATGGCAAGCTGAGCAAAATCTAGAAGGTGCTATCGAAAAATACAAAGGGAAATATATCCTAATGGTAGAAGGTGGCATACCAACAAAACTAGATGGTCACTTCTTGACACTTGGAGCTTTTGCAAAAACAGGTCAAGATGTAGCAAAAGAAGCTGCTGATGGAGCTGCTGCTATTTTCGCAATAGGTACATGTTCTAGTTTTGGTGGCATACAAGCTGCTGCACCAAACCCAACAGGGGCTGTACCACTAAGCGAAATAACTAGTAAACCTGTCATAAATGTACCAGGTTGTCCACCGAGTGAAAAAAATATTGTTGGAACACTGTTGCACTATATTTTATATGGCACACTTCCAGCTCTTGATGCATACAATAGACCAAAATGGGCTTATGAAAACAGAATTCATGATTTGTGCGAAAGAAGGGGTCATTTTGATGCTGGAGAATTTGTACAAAGCTTTGGAGACGAGGGTGCAAAAAAAGGCTATTGTTTATACAAAGTTGGTTGTAAAGGACCATATACTTTCAATAACTGTTCAAAAGAAAGATTTAATCAACATACAAGTTGGCCTATACAAGCAGGACATGGTTGCATAGGCTGTAGTGAACCGCAATTTTGGGATAAAATGGGACCTTTTGAAGAACCTATGGCAGACCATCTGTTCCATGGTCCTTTCGGTGGGCTAGGTGCTGATGCAACGGTTGATAAAATTGGAATATCACTTTTAACAATAACAGCTATAGGAATTGGCGCACATGCCGCTATTTCTGCAGTTAAGCCACCAAAAGAATGAGAAAGGAGATAAAATAATATGTCAAAAAGAGTTGTCGTAGACCCTATAACAAGGATAGAAGGACATTTAAGAGCGGAGGTTGTAGTTGATGATAATAATGTGGTTCAACAAGCCTATATGTCATCAACACTTTGGCGAGGACTTGAAGTTATTGCAAAAGGAAGAGATCCTAGAGATGTTCCTTTTATGATGCAAAGAATTTGTGGGGTATGTACATATTCACACTTCCTAAAAAGTACTATGGCTGTAGAAAATGCACTTGGTATTAAACCGCCATTAAACGCAGAGCTTACAAGAACATTGATGAATGCTGCACTGTTTATACATGACCATCCTGTTCATTTTTATCACTTGCATGCATTGGATTGGGTAGATATAGTTTCTGCCCTTAGTGCAGATCCTAAAAAAGCTAGTGAATTGGCATTTAAATATAGTGCCAACCCTATAGCTACAGGCGAAGCTGAATTAAAATTGGCGCAAGAAAAAGCTACAAAACTAGCAAAAAGCCCGCAAGGATTAGGGCCATTTGCAAACGGATACTGGGGTCACGGAACATATAAGTTTAGCCCAGAACAAAATCTAATAGCACTTTCGCATTATCTAAAAGGACTTGAATTCCAAAGAGAAGCTGCTCAAATGTTGGCTATTTTCGGCGGAAAACAACCTCATCCACAAAGCTTAACTGTTGGTGGAGTAACTTGTGTAATGGATTTATTGAATCCATCTAGAATGGGTGAATATCTAGTCAAATTCCAAAATGCAAAAAATTTCATAGACAATGCTTATTATGCTGATATCTTGATGGCTGCAGATGCATACAAAACAGAACCTTCTGTTGTTAAACCAGTGGGAGTTAAAAACTTTATGTGTGCGAAAGAATTTATGGTTGGGGCAAATGATTATTTATTTGAAGGCGGTTATATACTTGATGGTGATTTAACAAAAGCATTTGATGTAAATGAAGATTTAATTACAGAAGATGCTACTCACTCGTGGTATAAAGACAATGGTCCATTGCATCCTTATGATGGGAAAACCGAACCTAACTATACAGGCTTTATTGATGGTCAAAGCGTAGGAGTAAAAAACACTCTAGAGCAAACTAAGATTATCAATGAAAAAGACAAATATAGCTGGATTAAATCTCCAAGATACAATGGCAAACCTATGGAAGTCGGACCGCTAGCTTGCCTACTTGTAAACTATGTAAAAGGAAACAAAAAGGTAGTTGAAACTGTAAATGAATTTTTAGAAAAAACTGGCTTGCCTGCTGCTGCACTATTTACAACACTAGGCAGAACGGCGGCTAGAATGCTTCAAACAAAAATCATTACAGACAATACTCTTACGGCTTTTCACAATCTTATAGAAAACCTAAAAGTAGATCAAACAACATGTGCTCCTTATATAATTGATAAAGACAAAGAGTACAAAGGTCGTGGCATAGGAGATGTTCCAAGAGGAATGCTTAGCCACTGGATAAGAATCAAAAATGGTGTAGTTGAAAACTATCAAGCTGTTGTCCCTTCAACTTGGAATGCTGGACCAACAGATACTAAAGGGCAACATGGTGCTTATGAAGCAGATTTAATCGGTCTAAAAATAGAGGATTTAACAAAACCTTTAGAAATAGTTCGTATTATACATTCATACGATCCATGTATCGCATGTGCTGTGCATGTTATGGACACAAAAGGCAATAATTTAGGTGCTTATAAAGTTGATCCACTATATGACAAATGTAGTGTATAAGGAGGTTGACAATGGCACAATTAAACGAATCTCTTAAAATACCATGCAAAGAAGAGGTTGAATTTAGTGTTGCTTTTCGTTGGCAGCACTGGATTAGAGCTTTATCTATTGTTGTATTGGTAATAAGTGGATTTTATCTTGCATATCCATTTTTATCACCACCCGTGAATGCTGAACCAACTGGATTTTTATATGCACTTTTTAGAAGTTGGCATGAAATATTTGGTTTTATATTGGTCGCTGTTATTTTGTATAAAGCTTTCTTATTTTTCTTTAGCAAACAACATGCCAATGAAAGAGTTTCATTTAAGGATTTTTTAAATCCATCAGTTTGGATATCACAAATAAAATATTATTTATTGATAGAAAAACACCCAGCGATTAAAGGTGCATACAATCCATTGCAATTTATAGCTTATGTTGGTTTTTATATAATGATTTTTTTGCTTATCCTTACAGGTTTGATTTTGTATTCCAATGTTTATCATAGTGGATTTGGAGGCTTAATTTATGCTCCTATGAAATTTTTTGAAACACTATTTGGAGGACTTTCTACGGTTCGTATATTTCACCACATTTTGACATGGGGTATCATTTTATTTGTTACAGTGCATGTATATATGGCAATTTACAATTCTGTCTTTGGGAAAGAAGGCGGAATGGATGCTATATTCAGTGGACGAAAATGGAAAAAAAACCACTAATTTTATTTAAATCTCTCCATCTTGGGAGAGATTTATAACACCCATCAAAAAATAAAGTATTTTTAAAATAGTCAAAATAATATTTTTACCCAAATATCTAATTTTTATTTTATAATAATGAAGATTTTAAAAATATTTTACAACAGGAGCTAGCAAGTGAAAATCTTGATATTAGGTATAGGAAACATATTGTTTGGAGATGAGGGAATTGGAGCACATCTTGCAAACTATCTTGACGAAAAATATGATTTTGTATCACAAGAGCATACTGTTGATATTGTAGATGGTGGAACATTGGCTCAACTGCTTATCCCGACTATTACTCAATACGAATATATTATTTTGATAGACTGTGTAAATACAGACGATGGTAAAATAGGCGATGTTTATTTCTTTGACTTTGAAGCAGTTCCAGAAAACATAACATGGCAAGGAAGTGCTCATGAAGTTGAAATGTTACAAACATTGCAAATGATTCAACTTATGGATGATTTACCGCCAACAAAAATAGTAGGAGTAGTCCCATATGTAATAGGTGAAAATTCTACATTTGAAATGACTGATGAGGTTATGAAAGCTTCTGTTTTAATGGAAGATATAATCATCAAACATCTCGCTTCTTTGGGTGTTAAATCTAATATCAAAAAGAACTGTTTACTAGAAGATATCGCGAAACTATCGTACAAAAGAGGTATATAGTGATTTTAAAATTTACCTTTGAATACATATCAGAATCGCAATTAATTTATAAAATAATCTCAAGAGTACTCAAAGAAAATACCCTTGAAGGAAAAATAATAAAAAATGGGGATAGTTTATCTTTATATGTAAGCTCCCAAAGTGAAAAAAAGTTAATAGAATTTGCTGATTTGCTTTCAAGAGAGTTGCCACATTCTGTATTTCTAAAAAATAGTTCTGTTGTAGTGGTTGAGGAATATCCAAATGATGTTTCTTATGAACCAACAACTAATAGCAAACCAAAGTCATCGTTTTGCCCACAATGTCTAAAAAAATCAATCCTTTCATACAATCCTTTTATCCAGTGTGAGTCCTGTGGATACGATATCCCAGAAGCTTCTCTTGTTTTAAAAAATTTTGCAAAAACGATAGAAAATGACAATAAAAAGATTTTTGAAAATATAGCCTTTGTTATCAAGAATGGGGCTATTGTAAAAGTAAAAACCATGAATGGTTTTGTATTACTTGGAATGTTAACGGAAAATAATTATAAAAAATTAACGAACGGATTCACTGTGCTTTGTGTGGATTTGGCGTCCGTATATAAAGCTTGTGACGCATCTGAAGCACAAGCTTTGGCTATAGGAAGTTTTGAAAAACCGATAATTAGAACTTTTGTAACTATGGGTTTTAGAGAACAACACCCCTATATTAAAGATATAAATATCGATATCAAAATGAGCGATGATTTGATCTTGGAGCTTATTTGTCAAGAGTTAAAAAGAGTACAGATAGATTATATTTTCATAGCTCCAGATGACTTTGACGAACATCCTATTGAACTTAACTTTGACGCTAAATTAGAATACATTACATCTCCTCTGCATGTTAGTATTTTAAATAATAAAATGAATGTAGTTTTAAAAGGCGATAGAGGCATATTGCCATATGCATCAAAAACATACGGCAAAATAAAACCACAACTATATGCAAAAACAGACCTATACACAAGCTATACAGATGAGAGTAATATATATATTTTAAACAATGAAAGTGTTTGGGTTCCAAATAATGTTGTCTTGTTTAAACTTCAAGAAGAAAATGATACAAACAGTATTGTATTCAAAGCTTGTCATGGTGCTTTTTACTCTGTCATGTATCAAAATAACTTAGAAAAAAATACCTCAATTGGTTTATATTGCAGTAAAAAATATTCTAATAAAATAATGATTAATTCACCAAAATTTGGTCTTATTGATTATATGTCTTTTTCTTTTGAATTTAACAGCGTGAAAGAGATTTTTGAAGCAATCCAAAAAGAAAGTAAAGTTGCATCAACTCTTATAAAAAATTTTAAAGACCAATATGGCCCCAAAGAGGATATCGTGTTTAAAAAATCGCAAGAATGTGGCGGTGAGATATTTGCAATTTGGGGAGCTATAGCAATAATATTGGGCATTTATGAAGGTAACGACTTATGCGAAGCAGGACAAAAAGTAATTAATTTGGCTCAAGATTTTAGAGGCGGAAAAGGACCAAGAATCGATTATAAAACAAAAGCCATGTCCACAAGAGAAGTTATAGATGTATTGTGGACAATACGCACGGCTATGAGTTTTAAGCTAACTGATATGGATGATTTGACACTTTGTTATGGAATTGTCGAAAGCTTTGCAGAATTTTTATCAAAACAAGTAGATCATATATCATTAGAGTATGATATTGATAGCGTGTGCATAGCTGGCTCATTGTTTGAATCATTTAAACTTTTAGAACATTCATATGTTAATATATCTAAAAATCATAATATGTATTTCAACAAAGAACTTCCTATTGATGAAGTAAATTTAGGTTTTGGAATAATTCATATTGACACTCAAAAATGAAACAATATACCTACAAAATAAATATAAATGGGGTGGTGCAAGGAGTTGGTTTCCGTCCATTTATATACACTTTGGCATCCAAGTTTGATTTCAAAGGAAGCGTAAGCAATGGTTCTAGCGGTGTTGAAATATATATCAATGCTACTTACGACCAATTGAAACAATTTTTAAGCGAAATAAACAACAACAAACCATCGCTATCTCAAATTGACAACATAACATATAATAAAGTTGACAATCAACTATTTGACGATTTTTCCATAAAAAAAAGCGATGATAGTGGGGAAAAAACGGTTAAAATTCCGCCTGATTTATATGTTTGCAAAGAGTGTCAGGCTGAACTTTTTGATCCAGACAATAGAAGGTTTAACTATCCTTTTATAACTTGCACACAATGTGGCGTAAGGTACACTATCATAAAAAAATTACCATATGATAGAGAGTTCACCTCGATGTCAAGTTTTAAAATGTGCGAAACTTGTGAAGCAGAATACAACGACCCTACAAATCGTCGTTATCATGCACAACCTATTGGATGTTTTGATTGTGGCCCAAAACTATCTTGGTTTGAAAATAATATTTGGCATAAAAACGACAAAGAGCATGTAAACCTTATAGACTATGCCATCAACGCTATAAAAAGTGGTAAAATTGTAGCGATTAAAGGTGTCGGTGGTTATCATCTAGTGTGTGATGCAACTAATGACAGTGCTGTAAAAACACTTAGGGTTAGAAAAAATAGGCCTAGCAAACCATTTGCTATAATGACAAACGATATAGATATAGCAAAAAATTTAGCGAATATTTCTCCCCTTGAAGAGTCATTATTAACATCTCCTCAAAGACCTATAGTTTTACTAAAAACATTGCCAGAAATATCAAAAAAAATATCTAGCCTCGTTGCTCCAAAACTAAATACTATAGGCATATTCTTGCCATATACGCCACTGCATCTTTTAATAATGAATAAGTTGAATCGCCCTCTTGTAGCGACTAGTGCTAACATAAGCGATGAACCTTTGTGCACAAATCTAGAGTCTTTAAAGAAACTTGAAAATGTTTATGATGCCATTCTAGACCATGATAGAGAAATTGTCAATGGTTGTGATGATAGTGTTGTTATGGTTGTCAAAGACAAAACTGTTATGCTTCGTCGCGCAAGAGGATATGCACCTATATCAATAAAACTTCCTTTTGCTCTTAAAAAAAACATATTAGCATTTGGAGCAAATCAAAAAAATACAATAGCCATTGGTTTCGGAAATGATGTAGTTTTATCCCCACATATTGGAGATTTGGGCAACATAGAGTCCGTTAACTATCTAGCTTCAAATGTAAAAACATTTAATGAACTTTATGATTTTAAACCTGATATTGTTCTACACGACTTTCATCCACAGTATGAATCAACAAAATTTGCACAAGAAAATTATAATAATACACAAGGTGTATGGCATCATCATGCCCATATACTATCTGTGGTTATAGAACACAAACTTAAACTGCCTGTACTTGGAGTTGCATTTGATGGCACTGGGTATGGGGAAGACAATACTCTATGGGGCGGAGAGTTTTTAGTTTGCAATAAAAATGGATTTGAAAGGGTGTTATCGTTTGAGCCATTTTTACTTCTTGGCGGAGAAAAAGCCATAAAAGAGCCAAGAAGAGTTGCTTTGTCTATCTTGTTTGATATATATGGCAAAAAAGCTATGGATTTAAACAATGATGTCATATTGGCATTTACAAAAAATGAGCTAGAGAGCTTTTATACCATGCACGAAAAGAAAATCAACTCTCCACAAACATCATCCATGGGAAGACTTTTTGACGCCATAGCTTCCATAACAAATGTTTGTCAATTTATAACATTTGAAGGCGAAAGCGGTATGCAACTTGAAGAGTTGTTTGATGAAAATATAAAAGAATATTATGAGTTTGACATAGTGGATAAAAAAATAAAAATAGACAAAATTATAAAATCTATTTTGAAAGAAAAAGATAAAAAAGTAGCTGTTTCTAAATTTTTTAGAACTATTGTAGAAATTATAAAATTTGCACAACGAGATTATAAAGATATGCCTCTAGTTGTTAGTGGAGGAGTGTTTCAAAATCGAGTTTTACTATCCCTGTTGATAGAAGAATTTCCAAATATCTACTTTGCTCAACAAATTCCGCCAAATGATGGAGGGATAGCCTTGGGGCAAATTGCCATCATGATGGAATCAAATTAATTTATTTAGTATTTTTACTCTTTCTTGCTCTATATAATTAAACTTGAATTCAAGCTCTTTCATATAATAAAATAAATTTTGCTTACTTACTCCTCTATAATCTTTGATGTGCAAAGAAAAAAACTGATGAAATTCATGTATTTTAGTTTGGGTCGATTGAAGTTTTATAATCTTATGAAATAAAAAGAATTTTTTAATTTCTTCATTTGTAAACTTTTGCGTATCGGCAATAGATGGCATAAGCATGGTATATATTATTTGCTTATCGTTAAAACATAGTATACTTTGAGTTTGATGGATATTTTTTTTATTGAGAACATATACAAACTCTTCGTATTCTACTATTTCATTTTTATTTAATTCAAAATTATTTTCCAAAAATATCGCTATTGTGTGTCTAAAGCGATTAAATATATTAGATATTTTCAGATAAGAACAATTTAATATTTTTGATGCTTGCAAGGCATTTGTATTTTGGCAAAATAATTTTAGTGCATTTTGAGTAAAAAGTTGTTTTTTTGGACTAAATTTTCTTTTGCATTTGGCGCACTTTTTTAACCCATCGCAAAGAGAATAGACATGGTGGTGATTGCAGTATATACATTTCATGTTGATAGTATATAAATTAAGTCCTTAAAATACATAAGAAATATCTTTTTTAATGTTCTTTTTACACCAAAATATATAGTATGTTAATATATTAAATTTTGAAGGATAGCCTATGCATATTCCAGACGGTTTTATTTCGCCTTCTACTTCTATTGTGGCTTTGGCTGTTGCTATTCCTCTATGGTGGTATGGCATCAAACAAACAAAAAAACTTTTAGAAAGCAGTGAAGATTCTGTAACATTTTTATCATCTATGGCTGCTTTTTCATTTTTAATAATGATGATAAATGTCCCCATACCAGGTGGGACTAGTGGTCATGCTGTAGGTATGGCGGTTTTGGCTATATTGCTTGGACCTTGGACGGCATTTATTGCCATTAGTGCTGTATTGTTTTTTCAGGCGGTTTTATTTGGCGATGGTGGTGTATTGACACTTGGGGCGAACTCACTTGCTATGGGATTTGTTGGTTCTTTTGCTTCGTATTATTTATATAAATTGTTAAATGGTAGGGCTTCGAAAACTATAACATTTTTTGTTTCTGGCTATGGTGGCATGGTAGCTGCAAGCATAGCAGTTGCATTGATACTTGGAATTCAACCGATGTTATTTGTAGAAAATGGTAAAGCAATCTATTTCCCATTTGATCTTAGTGTTACATTTCCTGCTGTAGTGGGATCTCATATGTTAATATTCGGAGTGATTGAGGGATTAGTAACAGTAGCTGTTGTGAAATTTTTTGAAAAAGTCAAAGGAGTCGCATATGTCAACGCGTAAAAAAATAGTAATATTTCTATTGGTAATGTTAGCTTTAACTCCTTTTGGTCTCATTAGTGAATATCCAGCATGGGGAGAATGGGGAGTTGAAGAGTTCCAAACTATGGTTGGGTATATTCCAAAAGGTATGCCAAATGCTGGGATAGAAGCCCCTATTCCTGATTATGAAGTTAGTGGGATGAACCCTATCATAAGCACACTCATTAGTGCGACGATTGGCATCATAGTAAGCTTTGGGTTTTTCTTTGCTTTAAAAAATATAAAAATCAAAAACAAATAGGCACTATCTTGGAATACAAAAAAAGTAAAATATTTTTAACAATACTAGGCATTTTGCTTATTTTTGGTGCTTCTATATCAAATATAAAAATACTTGCTATTTTGACAATTATTGCTTTTTTGATCTCCAAAGAAAAAATATCTGTATTTAGATTTTCATTTTTTGCAGTTTTTGTATTTTCATTTTTATTGGCATTTACTAACACTATTTTTACTTATTATATAAATGGTTATATAGATATCAATCATCAGGTTATTTTTGTTTGGCGATCTTTCGTTTTAACATATATGACACTTGCCTTTGTAAATAGATATGGCATAATAGGTATATTTGGCGTTACGCCAGAAATAAAGCTTTTTATCATATTGTTTTTAGCGAAAAAAGAACTTTTTATGCGTTCATTGCAAGAAAGTTATGAGGCTGCAAAAAGTAGAGGTATGGATACCAAAAATCTAGGAGATACATTAAAACTTATTGCATCTTTGTCTGTAACGCTTTTCCAAAAAGCACTACAATTATCAAAGGAAAATGGATATGCACTTAAATCGCGAGGTTATCATGGTTGAGTGCAACAACATAATTTTTAGTCAGAATGATAATCTCATATTAGATTCTTTGTCATTTAAAATAAATAAGGGGGAAAAGGTAGTCTTACTAGGCGTTAATGGAAGTGGAAAAAGCACTTTGCTAAAATTACTAAATGGATTGTTATTTGCACAATCTGGGGATTATAAGTTTGATAACAATCCTATAAATAAATCTTTTTTGAAAGAGAAAAAAAATTTTACATTCTTTCGTAAAGAATGTTCTTTGTTATTTCAAAATATAGATGCGATGCTTTTTTGTGAGAGTGTAAAAAAAGAGCTTTTGTTTACACTTGAACTTTTAGGCATTTCTAAAGATGAAGATTTTTTAAATCATATTGTAGATACATTAGGCATTAAAGAGAAATTGGAGTCATTTCCATTTATCTTAAGTGGTGGTGAAAAGCAAAAAGTTGCACTTGCTTGTGTATTACTTGTAAATCCATCTCTTTTACTTCTTGATGAACCAACAAGCTCACTTGATAATCAAACTAGTAAAAATTTAGTAGATTATATTCGTACTTTAAAATGTACTTCTGTGATATCAACTCACTCTTTAGCTTTAGCAGAAGAGCTTGGAAGTAGAGCTATTGTGCTAAAAGAAGGGAGGATTATTTATGATGGTAAAACAACAGGCTTTACACAAAACCATGATTTGCTTCATAAAGCTGGATTTTTACATGTGCATGATTCAAGTAAACTAGGTATGTGGCATAGCCACTAAATATAAAAGGTTAAAAAATTATGTTTTTAACTATATTCTAGATAAAATTAATAACAATTAAAAAGGATTTAAAATGTGTACAGATTGCGGGTGTAGCATAAGAGGGATGGAAGAGCAAGATTCTAGTCATAATCATAATCATGAAAATAAAAACAATGGATTTGTTTTTAGTAATCCACATTTAAATGATCCAAAAACCGTAGAAGTAATTAAAAAAATTTTAGACAAAAATGATCACGAGGCGATGCACAACCGTAATCATTTAGATAGTTATGGTGTATTGGGGATCAATCTAATGAGTAGCCCAGGTGCTGGCAAAACAGCTCTTTTGGAAACCTTGGCTGAACTTGGAAGATTTAAATTTGGTGTCATTGAAGGAGATCTTGAAACAAATAGAGATGCTGATAGACTAAAAGCCAAAGGGATAGATGCCATACAAATTCAAACTGGTTCTGCCTGTCATTTAGATGCTATGATGGTTCACAATGGGCTTCATAAGTTAGACCTAAATAATCTAGATATATGTTTTGTAGAAAATGTAGGAAATTTGGTTTGCCCTGCAAGTTATGATGTTGGAACACACTTAAATATTGTCTTGGTTTCAATACCAGAAGGTGAAGACAAAATCGCAAAATATCCTGTAATGTTCCGCAAAGCAGATTTGATACTGTTTACCAAAACAGATTTGTTGCCTTATTTCAAATATGACATACAAAAAGAAAAAGAATTTGCTAGAACGCTTAAACCAAATGTGGATATATTGGAAATCAGTACAAACGATAAAGCTTCTATAGAAAAACTGGTTGATTGGATAATTTTTAAAAAGAAAATGAGGAGTTAATATGTGTTTATCTATACCAAGCAAAGTTGTATCCATAGATAGCGAAAATGAAATGTGTACAGTTGATACCATGGGAGTAAAAAGAGAAGCTAGTCTTTCTATGATGAAAGAAGGTGAAGTAAAAATAGGTGACTTTGTACTAATCCATATAGGTTTTGTTATGAATACGATAGACCCAAAAGAAGCGGAATTATCCCTAGAAACATATAAAGAAATTTTAGATTTTTTTGATGAAGAAGAGTTAAAAAATACTATAAAAAACGGGGATGAATGTGTCAATAAAACTATCTAACCTATATGATGACTTCAGAGATCCAAAAACGATTGAAGCATATGCTAAACTAATCGAAAAAGATGCCAAGACGATTGATAAAAATATCGGTATCATGGAAGTTTGCGGTGGTCACACTCATACTATTATGAAATATGGCTTACCTCAACTTATGCCAAAAAATATTCACTTCATACATGGACCAGGATGCCCTGTATGCATAATGCCCAAAGAGAGAATAGACCATGCTTATATACTCTCCATGCAACCAAATGTTATACTGGTAACTCTTGGTGATATGATAAAAGTTCCAGGGAGCAATGGATCTCTTCAGGATGCAAGAGCAAAAGGTGCTGATGTTAGATTTGTTTACTCTCCTATGGAAATAATAAAAATTGCAGAAGAAAACAAAGATAAACAAATTATATTTTTTGCTATAGGCTTTGAAACTACAACTCCAATGACCGCTGTGGTAATTGACTTAGTGGTAAAACGCAACATCAAAAATATACTTTTTCACATAAATCATGTAACAGTGCCTGAGGTTATGAAAACACTTCTAGTCGATTTAGACAATCGAAAAGTAGAAAACAGAATCGATGCGTTTTTGGGACCCAGCCATGTAAGCGTTATAGCTGGTAGTAAAATTTATGATGAATTTGCAAAAGATTATGGCAAACCTGTTGTTGTTTCTGGATTTGAGCCCGTTGATGTCATGCAAAGCATATATATGATTTTAAGACAGATAATTGAAGGTAGATGTGAAGTTGAGGTAGAGTACACAAGAGCTGTTACAAAAGATGGAAATGAAAAAGCAAATAAACTCATAAATACATATTTTGAAAAAGCACCATTTTTTAACTGGAGAGGTTTAGGCAATGTCGCGAATAGTTCATGGAAGCTAAAAGACGACTTTGGATACCTTGATGCTCAAAATATTTACAATGAAATACTCCCTACAAATCATATAGATGATCATAAATTGTGTTTATGTGGGGAAATTTTAAAAGGTATGGCAACACCAGTGGAGTGTAAAATATTTGGTAAACTATGTAAACCTACAAATCCTATTGGAAGTTGTATGGTAAGTAGCGAAGGGGCTTGTTCTGCGTATTACAAGTATGGTAATTTAAAATGAAAAATGAAAATATAACTTTAGCTCATGGCAATGGTGGTAGCGAAAGTAGAAGTCTCGTAGAGGATGTAATCTTTAAGGCATTTTCAAACGAAATACTGAAAAAAAGTGAAGATGCCGCCATAATTGACAATGGTAAACTTGCAATGACAACTGATAGTTTTACTGTTAGTCCACTGTTTTTTGCTGGAGGAGATATAGGAAAGCTATCAATATGTGGAACTTGCAATGATTTGGCAATGATGGGTGCTAAGCCCACATATTTATCTGTAGCATTTATAATTGAGGAAGGATTTTGTTTAAATGAGTTTAAAAAAATTATAGAAAGTATGCAAAAAGAAATTGCAAAAAATGGTGCTATGGTGGTTTGTGGCGACACCAAAGTTGTTCCAAAAGGCAATGCAGACAAAATATTTATAAATACCACAGGCATAGGAGTTGTTGAATGCGAAGGCATTAGTGCAAGCAAGTTAAGTAGTGATGTTGATATTATAGTGAGTAGAGATATAGGCACACATGGTGCTTCTATATTTGCTTCTAGGGAAGGCATAGGATTAAGCACTGATTTAAAAAGTGATTGTGAATCTCTATACCCGC
>FAXN01000044.1 GCA_001493195.1 Sulfurovum sp. enrichment culture clone C5
CTATGGATAGTGAAAAAGAGGTTAGAGAGCTTGCAGGTAAAATTGCAGAATACGACAGAGCAAAACAACTATCTCGTTCAACAAAAGCATCTTTGGATGATTTGTCTGCTCTTATCGCAGAAGGTCAGTTAAAAGCACTTCCTGTAATTGTTAAAACAGATGTTCAGGGTTCTCTTGATGCGATCAAGTCAAGTTTAGAAAAACTAAGAAACGAAGAAGTAAAAGTAAACATAGTTCATGAAGGCGTGGGAAGTATCACAGAGAGTGATGTTGCACTTGCTGGAGCAGGAGAAAAAATCGTAATCCTTGGGTTCAATGTTAAGCCAAATAGTAGTGTAAAACAAAAAGCAAAAGAGCTTGGAGTTGATATAAGAACATACTCTATCATATATGCACTTCTTGATGATGTTAGGTTAATGCTAGGCGGAATGATGAGCCCTATTATTAGCGAAGAGGTAATGGGAACAGCTGAAGTTAGAGAAACATTTGCTGTTGCTAAAATCGGAACAATTGCTGGTTGTAAAGTTAATGATGGTGTTATTACTAGAGGAAGCATGGCGAAAGTTCTTAGAAATGGAGAAGAGGTGTATGTAGGCAGAATAGCATCTCTTAAACGTTTCAGTGATGATGTTAGAGAAGTAAAAAGTGGATATGAATGTGGTATCGTAATGGATGGATTTAATGATATTCAAGCAGGAGATATCGTAGAAGTGTATAAAAATGTGGAGGAACAAGCATCACTATGACCCACGAAGAGATAAAACGACATCGTGTCGAATCAGTGCTAAAAGAGATAATACCAAGTGCATTAGCAACTTTAGACGACCCAATGATAAATATGCTTAATGTTACAGATGTTGTATGCTCTAAAGGTAGAAGTGATGCTAGGGTTTATTTAGATAAGACTTTGATAAACGAAGATGAACAAAAAGTTATATTAAAAAAACTACATTCACTCTCGTCATATATCCAAAATCATTGTAAACAGACTGAGGGATGGTTTAAAGCACCATATTTTACTTTCGAGTTTGATACACAACTCGACACTATAAATAAAATGGAAGAGTTGTTTGCAAAAATGCACAAAGAGATAAAGGGCGATGATGAGAAATGATATTTATGATAATATAGAAAAAATTATCCAAAGCTTAGGCGCTTCTCTTTATGATATAGAAGTTGTTAGTGAATTTGATGAAACAATTTTTAGAGTTATGATTACAAAACAAGGTGGAGTAAATCTTGATGATTGTGCTGAAGTATCACGTGAACTATCTCTATTTTTAGATGTAAATCCTCCTATAGAAAATGAATATAGATTAGAAGTAAGTTCTCCTGGAATCGAGAGAAAGCTTATCAATCCAAAACATTTTATACAATCAATCGGTGAAAAAGTAAAATTAAAGATTGCAGAAGTTGGTCAAGTTATAGGTCTTTTAAAAGATGCAAATGAAAAGGATATAACAGTAGAGACTGATGGAGAAATGAAAACATTTACTTATTCGCAAATCAATAAAGCTCGTACATATTTTGAATGGTAACAGATTCTAATAATCACAAATTTTTTATGCAACTTGCCATTGATGCGGCATGGGAAAATCAACTTTTAGCATATCCAAATCCAGCAGTTGGCGCTATAGTAGTTGAAGATGGTAGAATTCTAAGTATAGAAGTTCATAAAAAAGCAGGAAGTTCACATGCAGAAGTAATGGCTCTTGTCTCAGCTTATGAAACCAAAAGTGGTAAAGAAGTTGATTTTGACAAAAATGACTCATTTGCTTCGCATGAATTTTTACGAAGTTTCCCTAAAGATTTTTTTTCAAAATGTTCTATTTATGTTACCTTGGAGCCATGTTCTCATATAGGCAAAACACCACCATGTGCATCGCTTTTGGGTGATTTGAATATAAAAAATGTTTATATAGCATGCAAAGATCCAGTTGCTAAACATAGTGGCGGAGAAGAATATCTTACAAACCTTGGCATAAATGTCAAATGCGGTATTTTAGAACATGAAGCAAAAGAACTTTTAGAGCCTTTTACTGTATGGCAAAATCGTGCTTTTGTAGTTTTCAAATTGGCCCAAAGTCTAAATGGTAGAATCGGTGGGAAAAATATAAGCTCACTTACTTCAAGAACCCATATGCATAGCATTAGAAGTGTGTGTAGTAAGCTTCTAATCGGCGGTTCAACGGTTAGGATAGATAGACCGACGTTGGATAGCAGGCTGGTTAAGGGCAAAGCACCTGATGTATTTATATATTCAAAAGATGAAAAAGAGATAGATAGAAACATTCCTCTTTTTAATATAGAAAATAGAAGTGTTGAGATAGGTGACAATCTAGATTTTCTTAATCTCCCATCGCTTGTGATGGTTGAAGGTGGAGCAGGAATGCTCGAAGCATTAAAAGATAAAATCGATTGGCTTTTAGTGTATCAAGCACCAACTTTAAGTGCTAACAAGTTATCATACAATGCAGATTTGAGACTTAAAACATTGCATATAGATAAAAAAGAAGAGGATATTATAATATGGAGCAAAAAGATATGACAAGAGACGAAAAACAACAAAAAATAATTGGAATGTTTGATGATATTGCTCCGACATATGATTTGGCAAATAGAGTTTTGAGTTTTGGTATAGATAGAGAGTGGAGAAAAAAAGGTTGTGATAAAGCATTTGAAATCTTAGGAGTTGATACAATTTCTAAAATAGCAGATGTTGCTTGTGGTACTGGGGATTTACTTCTTTATTGGAAAGAAAGAGCCGAGAAAAAAGGTATCACGGTTGATAATTATGTAGGTATTGATCCTTCACGCGGAATGCTTGAAGTTGCAAAAGAGAAAGTAAAATTTGCTGAGTTTATAGAAGGACAAGCACAAGCAATGCCTTTGAGTGATGCTAGTTGTGAGATAGTTTCTATATCTTATGGTATTAGAAATGTTATGGATAGAAAAAGTGCTTTTAGCGAATTTAACAGAGTTTTAAAAGACAATGGAATAGTTGTAATTTTAGAGTTTACAAAACAAGAAAAAAGTGGTTTTATATCTAAAATAGTTGATTTTTATATGAAAAAAATCCTTCCCGCAATAGGTGGGCTTGTATCGAAAAATTATGATGCTTATAGATATCTTCCAGATTCTATTGAGAGTTTTTTAACAACAAAAATGCTTGAAGACGAACTAAAAGATAGTGGTTTTGATATCAAATATACCAAATCATTTTCACTTGGCATATCTACGTTGTTGGTTGCTCAAAAATCTACAAAAGGCTAACCTTGTCAAGTTCAGCAATGATGAGTGTATCATCACTCAATACTAAAATCAAATCATTGCTAGAGTCTACATTTATGCATATTTTAGTAGAGGGCGAAGTATCGTCTGCTACTTATCATACAAGCGGACATCTCTATTTTAGTATCAAAGACAAAGAGAGTTCACTTAAATGTGTAATGTTCAAATCAAGTGTATCAAAGTTGAAATTTAAAGTCGAAGTAGGACAGCATATAGTTGTAAATGGTTCAATAAGTGTTTATACTCCAAGAGGAGAATATCAGCTTTATGCACTAGATATCGAGCCTTTCGGACAAGGTGCTTTAGCACTCGCTTATGAACAACTCAAGGCCAAACTTCAAGAAAAAGGATATTTTGATCCCACTACAAAAAAATCTATCCCTAAAATAATCAATTCATTAGCACTTGTTACAGCAAAAGATAGTGCAGCTTTGCACGATATGCTAAAGATTATTGACAAAAGATGGCCGTTATTGGATATCACTATCATAGATACATTAGTTCAAGGCGATAATGCACCAGAACAAATAGCAAATGCCATAAATTATGCAGATAAGTTAAATGTAGATGTTGTTATTGTCGCTAGAGGCGGAGGGAGTAAAGAGGATTTGTGGGCATTCAATAGTGAGATAGTTGCCGATGCCTTGCATCTTGCTAAAACGCCAACTGTAAGTGCCATAGGACATGAGATAGATGTGATGATAAGTGATTTTGTTGCAGACCTAAGAGCACCGACACCAAGTGCTGCTATGGAGATGATATTGCCTGATAAGTTTGAATTATTACAAATTTTAGCAAATTATCTCGATGATATAAAAAGGTTTTTTGATCATCAAGCATCTCTAAAAACAAAAACATTAGATGAGATATATCAAAATCTCATATCAAATTCGCCTACCAATAAAATGAAAATGATGGCTGCTAAATATGAACAAGCTAGAGTAGATTTGAAAAATATTATAGATTTTAAACTCTCAACAATCCAAAATTTTCCAATTGAGATAAGTAATTCTTTGAAAAATTTTCTAGTCCATAAACTAGTTCAAAAAGAACAACTTTTAAACAATACACATGAACAACTTTTGTCAATGGATCCTAGAAAAAGAGTAGTGGATGGATGGGCTCAAGTTTTAGTAAATGATAAACTAACCAAGTTGGAGAATATAAACATCGGACAAAAATTTGTACTTCAAGACAAAACTACAAAACTAACTGTTAGTTGTGTGGATAGTGAAAAAATATAAATTACGAATAAAGGCTATTTAAATGAAAAATCTTTTATTTTTTGGTGCATTACCGTTGGTTCTTTATCCTTTTATAGCAATTGCTTCACTAATGAGTCTTGCAAGTCCAATAACCGGAGAAGAGCCAATATTGCTAGTAATTGTAGCTCGTGCTTTTCAAATCGCTTCTCTTATGTATCCACTGGTATATTTTACTTCATTAGCAAGAGCTACTTCTAAAAGAAAAGAAGATGAAGAAATTGCTATAAAGATTGCATCAATTCCATTATGGTTTTTAATGATTTTGGGAGCATTGTTGCTTTTATGGATAATAGTAGAAAAATTATTTAATTGACACTATTAATCAAATATACTTTATTAAAACCTCCGGTATATCTATAGATCCATCCTCATTTTGATAATTTTCCATGATAGCTACAAGTGTTCTGCCAACTGCAAGTGCAGATCCATTGAGTGTGTGAACAAAGTTGTTTTTACCATCTTCTTTGTATCTGATTTTTGCTCTTCGTGCTTGAAAATCTCTAGTGTTTGATATAGAGCTTATCTCTCTATATTTATTTTGTCCTGGTAGCCATACTTCTATATCAACAGTTTTACTCGCCCCAAAGCCAAGGTCTCCTCCACAAAGCATCACAAGTCTATGTGGTAAACCAAGCAGGCTTAGCAAGTTAGAAGCATTTTCTACCATCATATCAAATATCTCATCACTTTTATCTGGGTGAGTGATAGCAACCATTTCAACTTTATCAAACTGATGTTGTCTTATCATCCCTCTGGTATCTCTTCCTGCACTTCCTGCCTCTTTTCTAAAACAAGGAGTATAAGCAGTCATCAAAATCGGCAAAGAGCTAGCATCTATTATCTCATCATTGTATAGATTGGTCAATGGAACTTCAGCTGTTGGTATGAGATATAAATCTTCATCATCTATCTTAAAAAGATCTTCTTCAAATTTTGGTAATTGCCCAGTGCCAAGAAGCATTTGTGCATTATTCATAAGTGGCAAGTTGAACTCTTCAAAACCTGCTTTTGCGTTGGTATCTAAAAAGAAATTTATCAAAGCACGCTCTAGCTTTGCACCTTGTCCTTTTAGTACAGAAAAACGACTTTTAGCGAGTTTTACGCCTCTTTCAAAATCAATCCATCCATTTGTAACGCCTAGATCCCAATGCTCTTTTGGCTCAAATCCAAACTCTTTTGGAGCTAGCACTTTTTTGATTTCTACATTATCATCTTCACTCAAGCCTTCTGGAACGCTATCATCTGGAAAGTTTGGTATCACGAGAGCAAGTTGTTCTAGCTTTTCATTGGCAACTCTTGCATTTTCAAGTAGTGTTGGAAGCTCGTTTTTATACTTATCTATATCGTTTTTTAGCGTATCTGTATCAAGACCTTTTTGTTTATACTCGCCAAAAAGTTTTGATAATTTGTTTTGTTCTGCTTTTGCACTCTCGTAAGTGGCATTTGCTTCTTTTAGTGATTGAAATAGAGTATTTAGCTCGCTTATAATACTATTATCAACGCCTTTTTTGGATAGTTTGCGTGATGCTTCATCAAAGTTGTTTTGTATGTATTTTAAATCAATCATTTTTAACCTGTAAAGAGTTTTTTTAATGATGTAATTATATTAAAAAAGTATCAAACCTAGCTAAATATAAGCTAGGTTATGATTTTTCAATCTTAAATGTATTAAATATGATATCAGTTGCCAACATTCGTGTTGCATGATTTACTGCATCAAAGATGTCACCATCACTCCAGCCCATGTCCCTTAAAATATCCAAATCATTAGCATTAACTCCATGAGCATTACGTATTGCTTTTATGACAACTTTTAACATTTCTATTTCACGTTTCTCTAGATTTGCATCATCAATGTTTTTACGCATAGCTACAACTTGATCCAGTGTCCACCCAGCAATATTTACCAACATTCCAGTATTGTAATCAATACAAAATTGACACTCTTCACTATCAGAAACCATAATTCTAATGGAAGCAAGTAATGGCATTGAAAGGGTTGGATGATTCATGTAAAATTTAATGAAATCCATCTGTTGACGAAGCAACTCAGGGCTGATGCTGAAAAGTTTGGCATTATTTCCGATATTCCCACGCATTGTTTCTATGATTTTATATAGTTTGGCTAGTTCGCCTGTTGCTTCTTCGGGTTCAATAGTTTTAATAATTGGCATTTAAATTCCTTTTAATGTGATGTTGACTATTTGGTCAAGTTGTATTGTAATATTATTTGACTAAATAGTCAAGAGGAATGTGCTATAATTTTCTTATGAAAGAAAATACACGACAAAAACTTATCAATGCCACTTATGAAGAAGTATATTCAAATGGGTATCAAGGAGCAGCTTTAGCTGATATTCTTACTAAAGCAGGAGTACATAAAGGATCTATGTATTATTTTTTTGCCAATAAAAAAGAGATGGCTTTATCTGCAATACAAGAAAAGATGAGCGAACGATTTGATATGCTATATTTGAGCATTACAAAAGATGAAGATAATTATTTACAAAAGCTATTCGATTTGTTGCGAGATACAAGCAGGCGTGATTTTAGCCGAGGATGTCCTTTGGCAAATCTTGTTCAAGAAATGTCCAATCTTGACGAAGATTTCAATCAAGCACTTCAAAAAATCTATAATAAATTTAGAGAAGTTGTACGACTTATTTATGATAAGGCAGTTGAAAATAAAGAGCTAGTTGCTTGTGATACAGATAAACTGTCTTTATTTAGTATCATAGTGCTTGAGGGAGCATTGCTATCAGTAAAAGGATCTGGCAATATTCAAGATTATACTGATGCCGTTGAGATGCTCATAGAATATATAAAAAATATATAAATGTCATAATACTTTATATTTTTACTTTCTAGATAAAATTTTATTTAGTCCATCTGCAAATGCTCTAACTGTTTTTGCATCTATAGCACTTGGTCCGCCTGTGATTTCTCCGCTATTGCGAAGTTCATCCATGAGATTTCTCATAGCAAGAAGATATTTTACATTCTCTTCATCATATATAGTTCCTCTGGGATCTAAGGCTAAGGCACCTTTGGCAACAACTCTATCTGCTAGCGGAATATCTGCTGTGATGACTAGATCCTCCACTTCGACAAGTTCAGCTATGCGATTATCGGCTACATCTACACCTAGCGAGACAATCTCCATAGAGATGTGTTCAACATCTGGAATACTTATATTTTTATTTGCGATAAATATAGTAGTGATGCATCTTTTCAATACTGCACGAAGTAGTATTTCTTTTAGTGCATTTGGAAAAGCATCAGCATCAACCAATATCTTCATGGCTATCTTCTATTTTTATCTCTGTTATGAGTACTACTGTCTCGTTTTTTTGGTGTCTGTGCATTTGATTTTGAACGATGATTGTTATTGCGACCACCGCCACCTCTGCCTTGTTGTATCGGTTCTGCTTTGATAGATGGATCTGGCTCATAACCTTCTATGGTATTTTTATCCAAAGTTTTTTTGATAAGTTTTTCTATACCTTTTAGATACTCAAACTCATCAACACATACAAGTGATATGGCTTCTCCATCATTTCCTGCTCTTCCTGTTCTACCAATTCTATGCACATAATCCTCTGCGATGTTTGGAAGTTCAAAGTTAATCACATGAGGTAAGGAGTCTATATCGATGCCCCTCGCTGCTATATCTGTGGCTACTAGGATTTTTACTTTGTTTTCTTTAAAATCACCAAGAGCCTTTGTTCTAGCACCTTGACTTTTGTTGCCATGGATTGCTGCTGATGAAATATTCATCTTTATCAAATATTCGCTAAGTTTGTTTGCTCCATGTTTTGTGCGAGTAAATACAAGCACTTGTTCCCATCGGTTTTTTTCTATCAGATGCCCAAGTAGTGAACTTTTTCGTTTACAATCAACAAATATAACACTTTGTTTAACCAGTTCGCTTGATGTGTTTCTTCTAGCTACTTCTACTATGGCAGGATTTTTTAGTATGCTTTCGCATAGTTTTTTTATCTCATCACTATATGTAGCGGAAAAGAGGAGATTTTGTCTTTTTGCTGGGAGTAGGGCTATGACTTTTTTGATATCACGGATAAATCCCATATCGAGCATTCTGTCAGCTTCATCGAGTACAAACATTTCTACATGGCTAAGATTTACAACTTTTTGATTTATAAGATCCAAAAGTCTCCCTGGAGTTGCTATAAGTATATCAACACCATTGTTTAGAGCGTTTATTTGTGGATTTATACCAACACCACCAAATATAATTGTACTTTTAAAAGGCAAGTATTTGCCGTATGTTTTGACACTTTCTCCTACTTGTGCAGCGAGTTCTCTAGTTGGTGTCAATATCAAAGCTCTGATATTTCGTTTTTTTGATTGTGGTTTTTGTTCGCGAGAAAAAAGCTCCAACATAGGAAGTGTAAATCCAGCAGTTTTGCCTGTACCTGTTTGAGCACCTGCGAGCATATCACGCCCTGCAAGTATATGCGGTATGGCTTGTGCTTGTACTGGTGTGGGTGTGGTGTAGCCTTCATCGGCTATGGCTTTTAGTAATGGTGTGCATAATTGCAACTCTTTAAATGACATTTGTTAGTTTCCTTTGATTTTTTAGGGGGAGTGAGAAAAAGCATATATAGATGAGATTTCAATTGATGCTATTATAGCCGTATTTTATATATATGGGCTTGCGTGGGTGTATTAGATGTAATGGTTAAAAAATAAGCAAATAATTATCATTATTCTCTTGTTGTTTTTGATAGAATTTTTTTATAACTTAACCATGAAAGATAAAATATGAAAGCAAAAGAATTATATATCAAACAAGTTCAAAAAGCACGTGCCGAACATGTAAAGTGGGTTAATAATATCAAATTGCTTGTTTCTGGAGTTAACATAGAAGAGAAAATGATAGCACTAAATCCAGTAGAATCTTCGTTTGGGAAATGGTATTATGAAAAAGGCATACTTCTCTCTTTTGGTCATGCTCAAATGGTACTTTTTGATATGGAAAAACTATTTTTATCTATCCATGATGTCTATATCAAAATTTACCCTATCTATTATGAAAAAAATAAAAGTCTCATAGGAAGTCTTTTTGGAAGACATAACAATGTTTCAGCACATGAAGCTATCTTGGCAAGACAATACTATGAAGATATTGTGTCAATTTCTGATAATTTAAAAAATAAGATAAATTTGCTTGAAAAGATATTGCATGCAACTTCAGAGGATAGATTTGAAGAGCTTGTTTCTCTTGAAAATGAAGATGCCTCCAAGAATGCATTAGAAGATGACGGAGCGTATCATTATGGAGCTCGTTGTAGGAGTTAAAATTTAAAATAGCATTATCTATAGTCGTATTCTTTTATCTAATATGATTTTTAACAATGGTTTATCTATATGTCAGTATATGTATATATTTATTTCGTTATCTTAAATAAATTAGTTATAATAATTTATAAAATAAATAGTTAAAAATACAATATATCAAGGAATATATAAACTAGAATGAAACAGTATGACGAAAAAGATATAGAGGAAATTTTACAAAATTATTCCGCAGAAGTATTTAAAGTATTAGAGTACAAAAATGAAAGTATGTATGTTCCTATTATAGAAAAAACTTGCATTAAAGAAAAGTGTGATTATTTTGATTTAGCTTATCAAGCACTAAATAAAAATTTAAGTAATACTTGGACTATAGGTAATATTTTAATAAACCTTATTCCGTACTCAATAATTGATATTGATAATATTTTAAAGTTTTATAAATTATTTCATTCTAAAGAAAATGGAACATCAAAACATTTTCAGATAACAAAATTATTAGTGTTAAATAATCATACATTAGCGAATAAGCTATTAGAAAATCTTATTAAAATAGATGACGATTTTGTCATCCCACATATATCAGCCATATTAGTTGAACTGCATAATTCAAATCATGAGTCCCAATATAATACAATTGTAAACTATCTTAAAAACGATAATATACTTCAATTACAGTGTGCTATTTCTTATATTCACTTATTTAATTTTTCCGATGAAGAGTTAAAAGAGATTTTTGTAATATTCAAAGAAAAAGTAAAACTATCAAATGAAAAAATAGACAGAGCATTGCTATATAGTTCTTATGATCTCATTGAAAAAGGTTATGGGTATTTTTCAAAAATATTGCTTTTATATATTGATAATGATGATATCGAGATTAAGTTTCATTTGTCTCAAATTTTAAATTTTACTCGTAAAAATCATATTAAGAAAAAGTGGTTTAGAAAATCTTTTTTATCAATAATTGATGTGGATATTGAAAATCAAAATGTTATTTTTCATATTGAATCCGTATTGAAAGAATTTTTAAAAATTGATGATTATGATTTTATAAAAGAGTTTTTATACAAATGGATAGAAAAAGGAAACTTATCTTCAATTTCTTCAAAAAATACACTAAGTACTTTTAAACACGAATTTAATGAACATAAATTATTTAGTAAATTTGTTACAGAATCTTTACTGCATGAAAATAATAATTTACATAAGGTTTTAGCAGATTTAATTGAAAAAGATATAGAACTAGATGCTGATACAATGCAAGCATGGAATAAAAATGATTATTTATATGTTTGTCGAAAAATACTTGGTTATTTTTATGAATTTAAAATTATGAATACTTTAGTATTTTCTATGTTATCAGTAGACAATATTTCAGATGAAGTAAAAAATATAATTTTTGAGGTTTTGGTGAATCACATAGGAAAAGACTATTCGTATGATACATTGGAGTATTACAAAAACCTAGAATATTTAGAACTTAACGAAAATGAAAAGCAAGCCAAAGATATTGTCATAGAAGAGCTAGAGAAAAGAAATCAACAAGTTAGAGAGTTATCAATATTAAAAGAATTAACGCCTCTATCCTTACAAAATAGGATAATTTCAAGAACAAATAGTATTGCCATGAATAAAGCTATGAAAGAATCAAGAAAAGAAGATTCTTTTTTTTCTGTATTTTTTCCGAATAGAATTATTATTCTCTATGGAAGAGGTTCTTTTTCTGAATTAGCTGGCAATTTTAGTGATGTAACGTACCTACAAAGTATTAGTCACTCAGTGACAATGCCTAATGCGACTAGAACGCATCCTGTTGACTATGAACTAGAAAGATATAAGTTTAGAATGGCTAAAAAAGGTCAATAGATGAAATTAATTATAAAAGAGTATTTGAGCTTATTAAAAGAATCAAAAGAACTCGATAGTTTAATACCTGAGTTATTATTGGCTATGGGTCATGAAGTTATTAGCAAACCACATATTGGTGTCAATCAATTTGGGGTAGATGTGGTATCAATTAGTAATAATGAAATATATTTATTTAC
Source organism: Sulfurovum sp. enrichment culture clone C5 (assembly GCA_001493195.1). Lineage (GTDB taxonomy): Bacteria > Campylobacterota > Campylobacteria > Campylobacterales > Sulfurovaceae > BN30871. The sequence goes on from FAXN01000044.1 coordinate 11,924, forward strand.
AATTAAACAAGGGAATATTGCTAGAGGTGACTGGAATACAGGGGATCAGGCTGTCAAACCATCTTTAGATAGCATATTAAATGTTTACATTCATACACACTTAGAAGAACAATACAAAAACCTTCCTATTAAAATCATTTTAGCTACTAATGGTGATATGGAACAAACTATTAAATTAGAATGGAGTCAATATACAATAAACAATTCAAAAGACAAAATTAAGTTTGAATTTTGGGGAGGAGATAAACTTGCTATTGAAATTGAAGAATATATTTTTAATGAATTTATCATTCCAAAAGAACAAAGAAGTCTTTTTAGAAAAGCATTAGCATTAATTGGTGATACAGATTATGATTTAAGAGATTATTATCAATTTTTAGATGAAATCTTATTTAAAAATGAGTTAGAAAAAGAGTCTGACAAGGTAATATTAAAAGCATTGAGATTAGTATACTTATCTTTAAATATTGTTGTTTATTGGTCTCAAAGTGAAAACAATTTAAAGCCTGGATTATTGGCAACAGAGAGGACTCTTTTAAATATATACGAATTCCTCTATAAAAATAATTTTATGAAAAAACGAAAATTTAAAGAAATACTAGACAAGGTTTATGAAAAAAACTTCCAAACAATAGAAAGTTATTGTAAAAAAATCTATCCTTTAATAGAAGTTGAAAATGGTTTGTCGTTTAGAGGACATGACTTTTTACAAGAGAGTTTAATTTTATTTGAACAATTGGGTATTTTAGCATTGTATGGGAACTTGTATTATTTATTAGCATATACAGATGAAGATAATTTTGACTACAGAAAATATGAAGGAATAAATACACATTTGAAACTGATGATTAAAAATCATAAAGGCTTATACAACCCTGTTTATGATGAGCATATTATTGATATATCTTTGGCACTGCATTTATTATATCTTTGGGATGAAATAGAATTTATTGATGAATGGATTTACAATTTAATTTCTCATATTGAATTTGCATATTATCAAGGTAGCTATTTCCCTATTGATACAAATAATTTCGAAGATTTAGTAGAGTGTAATTTAGGAGGTAAAAAAGAAAAAAAGGAATATATAGTCACATCCACACTCATTCCAACATTGGCTTTTTGGTGTGTTAAGCTTGGATTGATTGAAAATTATAAATATTTATATAAAGTTTCACAGGAAATTTATAAAGACTCAACTTTACAAATTTGGTTTGCAGATAAAGATATTGAGAATTTTGTTTATAAGATGAATGCTTCATCTAAGAGCGGTTATGTGTTTGCTCCACTACCAATATATGAGAACATTTCTCAAATGGGAGATATTGTAGAGAAACTAAAGAATAGCGGACACTTAATAAAACTAGAAAACATTGAAATGCCAATTCTATATTTTATTTCAAGTAGGTATTTTAGAATGCCTGTATTGCCACATGTTTTAATTGATAGTAAAGATATACTGTGAGATTAATCAATATCATATTTCTTGATAGAAATATATATGTGAGCTTCTAACAACTTATAATCAAGTATGAAGAAATAAAATTCATGGTGGACAATAAAATAACTCGGCAGTAACTCGGCAGTAAAAGTTGCCAAAATGGCTATATTTTGCCAACTTTGGCATGATTGATTTTGTAAAAAAAGTAGATATTTGTAGTATGGTATAAAGCTCTCTAAGCCCCATTGTATCGGTAATTGTGTGATTTGAAGTTGATTGTTTGAAGTGGTAGCAAGAGGGGGACTCGAACCCCCGACCTCCGGCTTATGAGACCAGCGCTCTAACCAGCTGAGCTACCTTGCCACCTATCTTAAATATTTTTAAGAGACAAAATTTTATCCAAAGTTTCCTAAAAAGTCAATACACAAGGCGAGTTTTGCTGTAAAACTTTATAAAAAGATAAATATTTGAATTAAAGTTTAGTCAAAGTAACTAAATATTATTAAATAATTTCACTAATACAACATTGACTTTTTTATATAAAAGTATTATAATACGCCTTGTAATTAAATATACTATTTAAAGGAGAGCTATTATGGGTTTTAAACCGTTAGCGAACAGAGTTCTAGTTGAAAGACAAGAAGAAACAAATACAACAGCAAGTGGTATCATCATACCAGGTAATGCAAAAGAAAAACCACTTCAAGGTAAAGCAATAGCAGTAGGTCCAGATGCTGAAGGTATCAAAGAGGGCGATGTAGTAGTTTTTGCTAAATATAGCGGTACAGAAATAACAGTAGATTCCAAAGAATATTTGATACTCTCAAGTGATGATATTTTGGGAATATTGGCATAATCATAGTATAAAAATCAAAGGAGAAATATATGGCAAAAGATATCGTATTTTCAGATAATGCAAGAAACGGACTATATGAGGGCGTTAAGAAATTGGCTGATGCAGTCAAAGTTACAATGGGACCAAGAGGCAGAAATGTTCTTATCCAAAAAAGTTACGGAAGTCCTGTCATAACAAAAGATGGTGTAAGTGTAGCTAGAGAGATTGAACTTAGTGATACTTTAGAAAATATGGGTGCAGCATTGGTTAGAGAAGTTGCAAGCAAAACAGCAGATCAAGCAGGTGATGGAACGACAACAGCTACGATACTAGCTCACTCTATATTTAAAGAAGGTCTTAGAAACATAACAGCTGGAGCAAATCCAATCGAAGTAAAAAGAGGAATGGATAAAGCAAGTACGGCTATTATCGAAGAGCTTAAAAAAATCTCAAAAGAAGTAAAAGATAAAAAAGAGATAGCTCAAGTTGCTACAATTTCAGCTAATTCTGACGAGAGCATAGGCAATCTTATAGCTGAAGCTATGGAAAAAGTAGGCAAAGATGGCGTTATAACTGTTGAAGAGGCAAAAGGGATCAATGATGATCTTGAAGTTGTTGAAGGTATGCAGTTTGATAGAGGATATCTATCTCCATATTTTGTGACAAATGCTGAAAAAATGACTTGTGAGTTAGAACATCCAATGATTTTGGTAACGGACGCTAAGATTACATCATTAAAAGATTTGATTCCAGTTCTTGAACAAATACAAAAAATAGGTAAACCACTACTAATCATCTCTGATGATGTAGAGGGAGAAGCACTTGCAACTTTGGTTTTAAATAGACTAAAAGGTGTTTTAAATATTTCTGCTGTTAAAGCTCCAGGTTTTGGCGATAGAAAAAAAGAGATGTTAAAAGATATAGCGATACTAACAGGTGCAACAGTGATTACTGAAGAGCTTGGACTAAGTCTAGATAAAGCAACATTAGAAGACCTTGGTCAAGCAGGCAGAGTTGTCATAGACAAAGACAATACAGTTATAGTTGATGGCAAAGGCGATGGCGAGGCTGTAAAATCTAGAGTTGGAGAGATAAAATCTCAAATAGAAAAAACAACAAGTGAATATGATAGAGAAAAACTTCAAGAAAGACTTGCAAAACTAAGTGGCGGTGTTGCGGTTATCAAAGTTGGAGCAGCGACTGAAACTGAGATGAAAGAGAAAAAAGATAGAGTTGATGATGCGCTATCTGCAACTAAAGCAGCAGTTGAAGAAGGCATTGTTATAGGTGGCGGTGCAGCTCTTATCAAAGCAGCAAGTGCAGTTAAGCTTGAGCTTAGCGGAGACGAAAAAGTGGGTGCTGAGATTATCTTGAGAGCTATACAAGCTCCGCTTAAACAAATCTCAACAAATGCTGGTTATGATGCTGGTGTGGTTGCAGATAAAGTTTTAAATAATAAAAATGCAAACTTTGGTTTTAACGCAGCAACTGGTGAATATGTAGATATGTTTGAAGCTGGTATCATAGATCCATTTAAAGTTGAAAGAATAGCTCTTCAAAATGCTACAAGTGTGGCAAGTTTACTTCTTACAACAGAAGCAACGATAGCTGAAATAAAAGAAAACAAACCAGCTCCAGCAATGCCTGATATGGGTGGCATGGGCGGAATGTATTAAAAATAAATCTCCATTATTGGAGATTTATCCACGTATTTAATCTTCTAAAATATCCAAATAAAAACATACCCTTTTGTTTCCATTTTGAAATAATATTGTTTTAAAATATCAATAGAGTTATTTTTTAGGATATTTCAATATGCAAAATAGCATAAACCAATCAAAACATTATTCAGATTTTAAAAATGTTTTTGTAAATTCAAATAATGATTTTTATAAAAATGCTGTTTCAAAAGACAATAAATTAGATATCTTTGAGAGTAGAAAAGAGTATTTTAAAAGTATAATTTACGGTAAAAATAGAATAAAAGTCATAGACAAAGAATATAAATTTGACGAAGGATCTATAGTCATTTCTACTGATTTTAGTGGAAAAATAACTTATGCTAGCCATAAATTTTGTGATATTTCTGGTTATGACAGAGATGAGCTTTTAAATATGAACTATACACAAATGCTACATCCATCTGTGCCAAAAAGTATATTTTATAAAATGTTTAAAGTTCTACACAAAGTCAAACAATGGAATGGTATTGTAAAAAATATCAGAAAAGATGGAAAGTATTATTGGCTTAACATCTCAATCGTTCAGATTGTATCTAATGGTGTTTTAGTAGGGTATAGTTCATCGATAAGACCTGCATTGGATAGTGAACTAAATTATAATATACCACTAGATTAGATATTATGAAATCATATAGCCAACATCTCTAAAAGTTAAAATAGAATTATCCATCATTTTATTTCTTAGTCTATATACCGTTGCTGATATTGTGTTGCTTGAAATATCATCTTCCCATACTTTTTCTCGAAGCAAGTCAAGCGATACAATATTTCCTTTATTGTGAAGTAAGATTTCAATTAAACAAGTTTCTCGTCTGCTTAGAATTATTTTTTTTTCATTTTTTTCCAATATTTTTGTTTGAAAATCATAAACACATTTATCTCCGAAGTCAATTTTATGTTTTGGATATCGAGCTTTTTCTATTTTCTCTATTCTTATGAGTAGCTCTTCTATTTCAAATGGTTTTTTTATATAATCATCACATCCCAGTCCAAATGCTTGTGATATATGAGCTATATCAGTATATGAGGATATTATGAGGTATGAACTGTTTTTGTACAGTTGCAAATGTTCTATTAGTTCTAGCCCATTCATGCCAGGTAAATTTATATCAATTATAAATAAATCAATATTGCCAATATTACTAATATCATCTATGAGTTCATCAGCATTTTTATATGCAAAAACTTTGTGCATATTTTTTTCTAGAAGTAACTTTATTGCGAAATTGAGAGATTCATTATCTTCAACTATAGTGATTGTCATCAAAACCCTTTGTAAATTTTCTTTGATTGTAAATAATTTTAAAAATCCTTATTTTTTTATGATTGTTTCGGTTTGATTTGTTGCTTGTAAATTTTTAATTTTTATAACATTAGCTTTTCCAGCAACACCATTTTCATCTACTGCCATAACTTTAGTATAACAACATCCGCCTTTTGACATACTCGCTACTATCGTTGGTTTATCTGAATGGTAAAAGCCGATAATATTTTTAAATTTTTCATCCTTGGCTACTATAAATCTATATCGTTTAGCATTTTTTACTGTTTTTGCTGTAATTTTTATTTTGCCATTATTTAAATTATCTAGTTTTATGCCAGATGGACTGCTCAATAATGTTGCAATCTTCGAAGATTCACTATCGGATGTTGCTATGTGAACAGTATTTCCATTTATTTCGGTTTCAACATATCCTCCACTTATATGCAATCTTTTATAAGACTTTGAATTGTTAAGATTCCTAAAATGCCAAAAATTATAATTTGAACTATTTTTAATTCTTATAGTTTTTCCGTCTTCTATCTCAATAATATCAAATTCACCTTTTTTGCTTATCTTGTCAAAGATTGGAATGATTGGGAAAAAATAACTTGCACCTATCATAAAGGCAATAAGTGCAGCTGCAGCAATAGCTAGGCTATTTGTTCTTTTTTTCGATTTTACTTGACGAGATAATTCAAGACTAAATGTCATTTGACCACTTGTCTTACTTCCAAAATCAATTAATGCACCATGAGTATTTGCAACTGCTTTTACTAGAGAAAGACCTATGCCAGTTCCTGTATTTTGCGTATCATCTGATGTTTGAAATTTATCAAATAATTTTTCTCTATCACTCTCTTTTACATCCAAACAGCTGTTTGTTATACTGATCTTGAGTATATTTTTTTCCCATGCAAGATTTATATTTATAAAACCATTTATTATGTTATGCTCAATTGCATTTGCAATAAGGTTAAAAATTGCCCTATCTAACCAAAAATAATCACCCAAAACAATAGCTTGATTATTTGTTTTGTCTTCCATGTTTAAAGTTATTTTTTTAATCTGCATAGATGTTGTGAGGGATTTTATATTTTTGTTAATCAATTCAAGAATATCTATATTTTCAATTTTCATTGAGTTGGTTTCATTTTGATAGTTTAATTTTTCTATATGAAGCATTTCTTCAAAAACTTTAACTGACTTGCTAACAGATTCGAATGCTTGTCTTGTTAGTCTGTTTCTATCTTCAACGCCAAAGTCATATTTCTCTAACATTTCAAGAGATAACATAGCAGTAGAAAGCATACCTTTTAATTCATGAGAGGTGATTGGATTGATGGATTCTTGAGAGTGTGTTTTAAATGTTTTTATGTAAAGTTTTAAAATATTATATAAGTATTGTATGGATTTTCTATTTTGTATATTATTGCAACCTTTGAATATTATATATTCATTATCGTATCCAAATGTAACATTTTTTTCATTGATGCATAATCCATCGCAGTTGCTTTGTTTGTCTTGAATAAATTCATAGTCATCACACGCTAAAAATTCAGCAACTAGTTTAATCGTCTTTAGAAAATGTTTATCCATTTTAATATGCTTTTATTTTTTTTGTATTAGAGTATCATATCTAAATGATAATAAAATGATATTAAATAAATAATATAAGTTTATTTTACTTTAAATACCTCTTTTAGTATTAAAATAGAGTCCATATAGATTTCCGCATCAAAAATATCGCCACTTTTGTAGCTTGCAACACCTTTTGGTGTGCCGCTCATAATGATATCCCCATCTTCTAAGCTCATAAAAGTTTTTATTTCATTTAAAATCTCATCAGGTTTATATATCATAAGCCCGTAAGTAGCGTGTTGAGCCAAAGTGTTATTTACATATAGTTTCATTTCTAGTGTTCTTATATCACCTTGAAGCGGTATAAATTTTCCAACTACACAAGAGCCATTGAAACCCTTGGCTCTTTCCCATGGCAGACCTTTGGATTTTAAGTAATTTTGGGTATTTGCTTTAGTAAGATCAAGCCCAAATCCTATGCCAGTTAATTTCTCATCAATAACCAAAAAACATATTTCACCTTCAAATCTACAATCTTCACTAAAGTATTCCAATTTATTTGTAATGGAAGAATTTGGTTTGTTGAAAAGTACCATATTTTCAGGAATTTCATTGTCTAGTTCATGTATATGTTCTACATAATTTCTACCAATACATACTACTTTTGATGGTGCAAATGTGCTATCTTTGAATTTTATTGTTTTCATTTTCCTGTTGTCTCTCTATCCATTTTTCAAAAGGCATCAACATATCGATTGGCTTTGGGTTTGTTTTGAGTATTTCCGCTAAACTTTTTACACCCATAGA
>FAXN01000045.1 GCA_001493195.1 Sulfurovum sp. enrichment culture clone C5
GACTTTCTATACTGGCTCCAGCATAAACATCATTTATATATATATCTTTATTTGATAATTGAGTGAGTGATAATTTCAAAAGATTATTGTATGTCTCTTTTGAAATTGGTTTATTGACATTACCCCATGCAATCTCTTCTGAAGATGGGCTTTGTTTTACAAAATATTTATCTTTTGGACTTCTTCCTGTAAAAATTCCAGTATCACACATTGCTGTGCTGTTAAGAGAAAGTTTACATTCATTTCTTTCAATCTCATGATTGTGAAGTTCATCAAAGCTTAGGTTGTAATAAACTTTTTTGATATTAGTTAGTCCTAATTTTTCAAGTTCCTTTGGCAACTTGGTGTCCATTTTTATCCTCTTTGTTGTTTATATTTTAGACTAAGCCAATGTTGCAAGTATTTGACCAGCTTGTACAGCACTGTCAACTTTAACATCTATTGAAGCCACAGTACCACTCTTTGGTGCAACTACATCTATTTCCATTTTCATAGCTTCAAGTATCATTATTTTTTGACCTTCAGTTACTTTATCTCCAACATTTACAAGAACTTTCCACACATTTCCTGGTGTTTGAGATATTATTTTAGTATCTCCAGATGTAGCAGAAGAACTAATAGCTTCATTGCTTTTTGATACTGAAGAAACTTCAGTTATTTGTATATCCGCATCACCTTCTGCAACTTGTACACTAAATTTTTTGCCATCAACTACTACCGTATAATTACCACTCATATTTCCCCCTTGATTTGTTGTATATTTACCTTTTCTAACCATTAATGGCCCATCACCTTTTAGGAATGCTATTCCTTTTTTATCACAAGATGCTGCTATAAAAATATTTTCATCACTTGCCTCTATCCCTTCTTCTTCAAGAATTTTTGTCCAGTATGCAATAGATTTTAATTTATCTTTATCTGCCAAATCCAATGGATTTGCTTTTGTAGGTTTGAGTTTTAGTTGCTCGCTGGCAAGTTTAATTATTTCTTTATCGGCTTCAACAGGAGTTTTACCAAAGTATCCTAAAACCATTTTACCATAACCTGGTGCAATTTGTTTCCATGGTCCAAACATCACATTTGCATAAGCTTGTTGCCAATAAAATTGGCTTACAGGTGTTACAGATGTTCCATAACCACCTTTTTCTACTACTTCTTTCATTGCAAATAAAACTTCGTCAAATTTGTCTAGATTTCCATTATCTCTCATCATTTGAGTATTGGCAGTCAAAGCACCACCTGGCATTGGAGAGAAAGGAATAATAGGATTAACTTGTGTAGATTCAGGTGGAATCATATACTCTTTTAGACATTGTGCTAATGTCTCTTCATATTTTAAAATTTTAGTAATATCAAAATCACCAAGATTATAATCAGTTCCTTTTGTTGCATGAATCATTGTTAAAATATCAGGTTGGCTTGTTCCGCCACTAACAGGAGATGCTGCTAAGTCTATTCCATTCACACCTGCGTCAAGTGCAGCAAGATAAGATACGACACTAACACCAGCTGTTTCATGCGTATGAAGTCTAAGATGAACTCCGTCACCCAATAGCTTTCTTGCCATTGTAATTGTTTCATAAACTTTATGTGGATTTGATGTACCGCTTGCATCTTTAAAACAAACGCTATCAAAAGCAACACCACTATCAAGTATATTTCTTAGAGTTTTTTCATAAAAAGTCACATCATGAGCACCATTACAACCAGGAGGTAAATCCATCATAGTAACTACTACTTCATGATTCATTCCATATTTTTTGATACACTCTGCACTATAGATTAGATTATTTGCATCGTTTAAAGCATCAAAATTTCTAACAGTTGTAGTACCATGTTTTTGAAATAATTTTGCAAATAAATCAATCATTTCTCTACTGCCAGTATCAAGCATAACAGTATTAATACCGCGTGAGAGAACTTGAAGGTTAGCTTTTGGTCCAACTACTTCTCTAAATTTATCCATCATATCAAATGCATTTTCTTGAAGATAAAAAAATAAAGATTGGAATCTAGCCCCACCACCAAATTCAAAATGACTTATTCCTGCATTTTTTGCAGCTTCAACCGCAGGAAGAAAATCTTCCATAAGTACACGACCACCAAAGACAGATTGAAATCCATCTCTGAAAGTTGTATCCATAATATCTATATATTTTTTTGCCATTCATAATACCTTTTTTGATAATTTACACCAATTAAAACTTTTTTTCTTTGCATTTTGGTATATAATTTTCTAGCAACCATTTTGGTAGCAAGATTTTAAACTACTTTTACTTACTACAAAGTTAAAAAAGCATTCAATTAGTATTTTTTTAACTTAATTTTACTTATTGAAAAATATTAAAAAATTTATTTGTCTTTTTTAACTGTTTCTAATATGTTTTATTGCACCAACAACTGCCGCAACCAATACTTCATTAGATGACGAATCATTTTCGTATGAAGCTTTTTCTCTTTCTATATCAAGTTTCATAATTTCCGTAAAGCCTTCAAGCTTCAAGTCTAAAAAGTTTGTCGTAAAGTTTCCATTGATAAAATCAATATCTCTAACGATTGCTCTATGAAGAGGTATGTTTGTAGGAATTCCTCCTATGATATACTCATCCAATGCTCTTTTTGCTCTTTTAACAACACCAGTCCAATCTAACGCCCAAATTATAAGTTTTCCTGTCATAGAATCATAATAAGGTGGTATAGTATAATCTTTTCTAGCGATAGTGTCTATCCTTACTCCTGGTCCACCTGGAGCTAGATGTGTTGTTATTTTTCCAGGACTTGGGGCAAAATGATTTAAGGGATCTTCTGCATTTATCCTAAACTCTATAGCGTATCCTTTGAAGTTTATCTCTTCTTGGAGGAATATAAGTTTACCGCCATTTGCAATTCTAATCATTCTTTGAATGATGTCGATACCTGTAACAATTTCTGTAACTGGATGTTCTACTTGAACCCTAGTGTTCATTTCTATGAAATAAAAATTATCATTTTCATCAACCAAAAATTCTACGGTACCAACATTTTCATATCCAAGTCTAAACATTGCTCTTTTTGAAACTCTATATAAGTCTTTTCTAACAGTTTTACTGAGTCTTGGACTTGGAGAGATTTCTATAACTTTTTGATGTTTTCTTTGTATCGAACAATCTCTTTCACCAAGGTGAACTATATTTCCTTCTTTGTCAGCAATAATTTGGACTTCTATATGTCTTGGATTTTTGATATATTTTTCTACAAACATATCGCCATTGCCAAAAAACTTTTTTGCCTCTTTTGTAGCAGTCTCAAAAAGCTCTTCAAATGTCGCTTCTTCTTCGACTATTCTCATTCCTCTACCACCACCGCCAAAGGCAGCTTTGATTATTACAGGATAACCTATCTCTGCGGCTATTCTTTTTGCTTCTTGTGTATCATTTTCACTTATAGGTTCTTCTGTACCTTCTATGACTCTAACACCTATCTCTTTCATCGCTTTTTTTGCAGCTATCTTGTCTCCAAAAAGAGCTATATGCTCTGGTTTTGGGCCAACAAATATGATGCCATTATCTATACAAGCTTGTGCAAAATCGGCATTTTCACTCAAAAATCCATAACCAGGATGGATAGCATCTACGCCTATTTTTTTTGCCAGCTCAATAATTCTATCACCATTCAAATACGCTTGGATTGGATCCCCATCTAAGAGATGTGATTCATCAGCTTTTTTCGCCCAAACTCCTTCTGTGTCTGCCTCAGAATATATAGCAACTGACTTTATCTCTAGCTCTTTACATGCTCTAATTATCCTAAGAGATATTTCGCCCCTATTTGCGATTAAAAGCTTTTTAATGTTTTTCATGACCCTTCATCCTTTTTTTAAAATGCAGAAAAATAAATCACGTAATTTTATCTTTTTAAACTTGCTTTTTGCTAAAAAAATAAAATCAATTCTTTTTTCTTTTACGAGTATGTTTTTTTGAAACACTTTCTTCGTCTTTGAGGTTAGACATGAGCTCTTCGACCTGATGATTATTATATCCCAAATAGTTTGAATTTGAATTTTTATTTTCTGAAATATAGTAACTTAATAGTTTTTGCAAAACCATTTCTTTATCTTTTTCTTGAACTAATTCATATACTTTTTTTGTATTTTCTGAAATTTCTATATCATTAATATTTTCCAAAATCAGCTCAAAATCACTGGTATTTAGCTCATTTGTATTTTCCATAGTCGAAAGCGTCATTTGAGCTCCAACTTCTTTTTTTATTCTTTGTAGTTCTCTAAACTCTTCTGTAGATACAAGTGTGATAGCTTGTCCGCTTTTACCCGCTCTTCCAGTTCTTCCTATTCTATGGACATAACTTTGTGGATCAAATGGAATATGGTAGTTAAATACATGTGTAACGCCTTTTATATCAAGTCCACGTGCTGCAACATCTGTTGCTATCAGTATTTTTGTCTGCCCTCTTCTGTATGATTTGATTATCTCATCACGATCCATCTGTTCGATATCTCCATGTAATCCTTTTGCACTAAATCCAAGTGCCTCTAAATGCTCTTGAAGTCTATCTACTTCTCTCTTCATTCTACAAAAAATTATACATTTATCTATATCTTCTGTTTCAAGCAATCTAACTATTGCCTGATCTCTTTGATTTTCTTCGATAACATAGTATCTTTGCTCAATAATATTATTTGTAGTCTCTTCTTCATTCACTACAGATATATATTCAGGGCGATACAATATATTGCTAGCCAAATCTTTTATAGGCTCTGGCATAGTTGCAGAAAATAAAAGTGTCTGTCTGCTTTGCGGAATATACTCAAAAATCTCTTTTATATCATCCAAAAAACCCATATCTAGCATCTCATCAGCCTCGTCAAGAACAACTATTTCTGGATTGAAAGTATCTATTTTACCTTTTTTATAGAGGTCTTTAAGACGTCCAGGAGTTGCCACAACTATTTGTACACCTTTGTGTATGAGAGCTATTTGTCTTCCATATCCAACACCACCATATACAGTTAGTGTTCTAATGTTTGCAAATCTTCCAAGATGATACAACTCATCACTAACTTGCGTTGCAAGCTCCCTAGTTGGAGTTATAACCAAAGCTCTTTCGCATTCACCATTTGCTATTTTTTGCAAAATCGGAAGACCAAATGCTGCTGTCTTGCCAGTTCCTGTATGAGCTTGCCCAACCAAATCTTTTCCATCCAATATAAGAGGAATTGCTAACTCTTGTATTGGGCTAGGCTCTTTAAAGCCTGCTATTTTCACACCTTTTGCAATATCGGGGTGAAAATCAAATTCATTAAAATTCATATTTTACCTTTCAAGTTCATTTTGAACTTAATAAAACCTCTTACAAAAAGAGATTCTATAAATTCAACAATATCAATAAAAACTAAGAAACTTTGCCCCACTCTATCGAGCCAGTCATCCAAGTAAGTAAAATAACTATTCCAAATATTATTCTATACCAAGCAAATCCCTTGAAGTTATTTGTACTTACAAATTTCAGCAACCAACGAACACAAATAAATGCACTTATAAAAGAAAATACAAATCCTACTAAAAATAGCGTAATGTGCGTTTGATCCAAATATTCACGGATACCAAATAACTCTTTAATTGATGCGGCAAACAATATCGGAATTGCTAGGAAAAATGAAAACTCAGTAGCTGTTTTACGACTAAGCCCAAAAAGCATTCCACCTATGATAGTTGAGCCAGAACGAGATGTACCCGGAATCAATGCAGCTATTTGTGCTATGCCAACCTTTAACGCGTCTAATATGCTTAAATCATCCATACTTTGAACTCTAGCAGGACCCTCTTCTTGCATATGTTCAGCCCACAAAATGATAAATCCTCCTATTACCAATGCGATAGCGACAGAGATAGGATTAAATAAAACACTTTTTATCTGATGTTCAAACGCTAATGCGAGTAATCCAGCTGGCATACTTGCTATAATCACATTGATAGCAAAACGCCAAGCTGTAGAATCTTTATTTATCATGCCTTTTATTATATATGATATCTTTTCCCTAAACTCCCAAATTACAGCTATAATAGAACCAAATTGGATAGCCATATCAAAAGACTCCCAAAATTTACCCTTTAACCCCAACAATGAACCAGTTAAAATCAAATGTCCTGTACTAGATACTGGTAAAAATTCTGTTAAGCCCTCAACAATTCCCATAATTGCTGCTTGTAAGATTAAAATCAAATCCATTATTATCCCTGTGTTATAAATATTTATTATTTCATATTTGCAAAATAGCTATTCTCTTTTGCGAGCAACTCTTTTGGAGTTCCTTTGTCTATCAGTTCTCCGTTTTCAAGAACAAATATCATGTCAGCATTTTGAATTGTAGAAAGCCTATGGGCAATCGTTATAACAGTTTTTTTATTCAAAAACTCTCTCAAATCAGAAAAAAGTTTTATCTCCGTATGTGTATCAAGTGCTGAAGTTGATTCATCAAATATCACAACTTTGGGATTATGTAGTATCATCCTAGCCATAGCGACTCTTTGTCTTTGTCCGCCACTAAGTCTTATACCATCTCTACCCAATAGTGTATCAAGCCCATCATCCAACAATCTAACAACTTCGCCAAGTTGAGCTAGATTAATAGCGTCTTCAATTTGATCTATTGAGAAATCTTCACCCAATGTCAAATTAAATCGTATTGTATCATTAAAGAGTTTAGGTTGTTGTAAAATCAGATGAATATTTTCTCTAATTGTTGATAATGATATATTTTTAGACTCCACATCGTCATAAAAAATCTCTCCACTATCTGGTTTGTAAAATCCGACTATGAGGTTTGCCAGCGTTGTTTTACCACTTCCGCTAGCTCCTACTATCGCCACTTTTTCGCCTGCATTAAATTTCATATTTATATTATTTAGTATTGTTTTGCCATTTTTATATGAAAATGATACATCTCTAAGCTCGATAGCTATACTCTCTTTACTAACAAAAGGATTTATGCCATTTTTAACTATATCTTCTCGTTTTAAAGAGAGTATTTCGTTTATTCTTTCACATGATGCTTTTGCATTTGCTAGTGAGTATTGAAAATTGATGATATCTTGGGTTGGTCCAGCCATAATCCAAAGATAAGAAAAAATAGCAAGCATCAAACCAACACTAAGATCACTATACATAACAGCCATTAGTCCAGCTGCACGAAATATCTCATAACCATTTAAAAATAACAGACTTGACCATTTTATTGCCATATCACTTTTGTAGTTATATTTTACTGCGAAATCACGCAAATCTTTTGCACTATGTATAGTTTTATCAAAAAAATAATTTTCTTTATTTGTAGCTTTTATCTGATGAAATAACTCTAAAGTTTCAGAACCATTTGATTGAAATGTTGCAATACTTTTGTTGGTATCTTTTTTGAGCTTTCCTATATTTCTTGACATTTTGGATGTAAAAAATACTACTATTGGATTTGTTATGAGTATAAAAAGAGCCAATTGCCAATTTATCCACAATAGTATAATTGTAGAAAAAATGAGAGTCAAAACTGCGACCATGAGCTTGCTTATAGTTGAGCCTATAAATTCATCTACACTTTCACAATCTGTAACAAGCTTTGATGTAATCTCTCCAACACTAAAATTTTCATACTCTTTAAGAGTTACGTATTTGAGATGACTAAGCAATTTAACTCTTAATTTATATGTTATGTCTTTTGAAATAACAGAAAAAATCTTTGTTTGAAGCACACCTAGCATTGAAGCTATTATACGAAGAGTGATGAGTAAAAAAAGTATTGCGAGTATATATCCCATAGGTGTCATAGGGATAAAAATATCTGAAATAATTTTTGTAAGCCTTGCTTCTTTTCCAAGCAAAAGTTCATCTACTAAGATAGGTATAAATAGAGGCGTTACAGATATGAAAATAGTAGATATGATAGCTATAAGCTGACCTGCTAGAAACTCTTTTTTATATTTTTTTACTTCATCAAAAATAGATTTTATAGTGCATCTGTTCATATACTATCAACAATATCCAGTAATAACCTCAAATCTTTTGTATCAATGCTATGAGTAGAAGCATCTTTGAGTATCGGTTTTGCACAAAATGCAACTTTTGTTTTTGCGTGTGCAAACATACTAAGATCATTTGCACCATCGCCCACAGCCACAGTATGCTCCTGCGTTATGCCCATGAGAGATTGTATCCGAACTAACATATCTCCTTTTGAACTTCCAAACATCATTTCTCCACCAACTTCTCCAGTTAGTATTCCATTTTCGTCATAGAGAGTATTTGCAAAATCAGCATCGATACCGAGTTTATCGCAAGCTGGCTTTGTTGCATTTCTAAAACCGCCAGAAAAGCAGACCACTGTATAGCCTCTCTCTTTCAATCCACTCACGGCTTCTTTTGCTCCATTTATGAGTGGCAACGAAACACATATCTCATCCATTTTTGACTTCTCTAGACCTTTTAAAAGTTTCACTCTTCTTTGTAGGGAGTTAAAAAAATCAAGTCTTCCTTCCATCGCCTCATGGGTAATATTTGCCACTTCTGCTTCAAAACCAAGCTCTCGTGCAAGAAAATCTATGGTCTCTCCATCCATGAGAGTTGAGTCAAAATCAAAAACTGCCAATTTTTTCACTATCTATCCTAATATTTATATGGTAAAATTGTATCAAATATAAATAAAAAATATAGGTCAATATATGTTTGATACCTTTTGTACGTCACTTTGCTCTTCTAAACCATTCATAACTATAGAGATAACACCGCCGCATGGTGGCTCTATAGATAAAATCATAGAAAATATCGCTTCTCTTGGGTTGGATAAAAAAGTAACAGGCTTTACAACAACTGATAATCCTTTGGCAAAATTAAAAATGGATTCGATACTCGCTGCTATAAAAGTACAGCAAAAGTTCAACAAACCTGTCATCGCTACTATGAGTATGAGAGACAAAAATAAACTTTCACTCCAATCAACCTTGCTAGGTGCAAATGATTTTGACATCAGATGCATACTAGCTCTTACGGGAGATCCAGCCAAACTTTCAGACCAACCAGAGGTAAAAGGTGTGTTAGAGCGTGATTCGACCTTGCTTCTTAGTATCATATACAAACTCAACAAAGGGCTTGACTATAGCAATAAGGTCTTAAACCCTGCTCCAAAACCGATATATCCTTTTGCTGTTAGTAACTCTCATGCAAAAGATACAAAGTATCTGCTCAAAAAAATGATAAAAAAACTTGACTATGGTGCGAGAGCTATCATCACTCAACCTGTTTTTGGTATAGAAAATGCAAAAATGCTTTTGAGAATTTTTGAAGAAGCCAAAGAGATAAGCATAAGAGATACCGCAAAAGAAGCAGAACTAATATTAGGACAATTTCCACTAGTTGCCACAAAAACTGCAAACTTTATAAATGAGCATGTTCCGGGGATTGATGTACCAAAAGAGATAATTGATGAGATGAACTTAGCTTCTATGGATGGCAAAGAAAAAGAACACAATGTGGGATTTGCTATATCAAAACGCATATATGATGAGATCATAGCACTACATCCAAAAGTACACCTCATGACACACAACAGATTTGATCTATGTAGTGAGTTGATAAGCTAAAAATGAAAACGGGTAATATTTTTTATGACACCTTGCCCAAAATAGAACAAGAAAAATATAAAATACTTTTTGAAGATAAAAGTGATTGGTACATAGAAGATAATAATGGAAATCAAAATTGGAATCAATCAAAAGAAAAAATAAATGATTTTGATGATAAATTAAAAAAATTTATAATTTCTCAATATAATTTATCTTTTTTACATTTTCCTCCTTTTGATATAAAAAACTATATTTTTAAGAAAGACAGGGAAGTTATATTTTGCAATTCTATATTTTATGGTAAAACGGATTTTAATTCTGGATTCACTAAATATATTCAAGAAACAAATTTTGAAAATGCAACCTTTAGAGAAAAAGTTGATTTTAGTCAATATACATTTGGGTATAAAATATCTTTTAAATCAACAACTTTTAATAAAGACGTTGATTTTAAACTTTCTAACTTTACCAAATATATTAACTTTAGAAGTACTACTTTTAAAAAAGATGTAAATTTTGATGAAGCTATCTTTGAAAATAAGGTAAGCTTTTGGGGAGCTATATTTCACGATAAAGTGCATTTTGATAGCACGGTATTTAAAGAAACATTTAATTTCACAAAAACACAAATAAATAAAATTACCTTAGTAAATACCAATGTAGAAAATGCAAACTTATTAGAAATATCTGCTTATGATGAAACTAATCCAAAAGATCCAAAGCCACTTACTAAAGATAATTTTGAAAATAAAGAATCCGCGAGGCTAATAAAAGCCCATTTTGAAAAACAAAATAATATCACAGAAGCAAATAAGTATTTTGTTATAGAGCAAGAGAAATATATAGATGAACTAAAAGACAAGGATAACAAAACCGAAGGTGGTAAGCTTACTAAACTATTTCCACTATATCTCAACAAATATGTATCAAACTTTGGAACGGATTGGTTAAGAAGTATACTTATTTTATTTTTATGGGGATTTGTTGCTTTATTTTTATATATGACTAATAGGTACTCCTTATTTACTTTTCCGAATGAGTTTTATATGGCTAACGAGTGGAATAAAAGCAATATTGTAACAACTGTCTTTATTTTTATTATATTTGTTTTGGCATATTTACTAAATCTCTATTTTGTAGAAGTGCAAAACTATAAGCGAAAAGCCATTATTGGCTACTTTCGTTTTTTACATAAACACATCAAAATCAAAAGTAAATTATATAAAACTCTAATGATTATTAAATTTTGTATATTAAGTCTAGTGGCTATTTGTATATTTATTTTTTGTCTATATGACTCAAACCTTTTCAATCTCATTTCGAAACTAATTAACCCCATAAATGCTTTCAAAGACGATGAAACTTTTAAAGGTTATGAAGCATTTGGAGCAATGGTAAGAATAATATCCGCAACAATAATTTATCAAATCATAGTTGCATTTAGGCAGTTTACTAGACGAGGATAGATTAGATTCCTGCCTTCGCAGGAATGACAATATTTATTTAATAATGCAAATACGAAGCACCGTTTGAGTGAAGCGAACTTCTGAGTATTTGCGATTTTGGTGCTACCTTTATAAAAAGGTAGTAAAAGAAAAAAATAAGAGATGGATTCCTGCCCATGCCTTCGCAGGTATGACGGCAGGAATGACGATTTTATAAGCACCATTTGAAAAAAAGGTGACATAGAGATATAAAATTTAAAAAAACTAACACTTAAGTATCTTTTGCTATACTCCATGAAAAATTAGGAAATCATCTTGGAACTATTAAATAAATTTAGATTTATCAATAAAATAGAAGGCTACTCTTTTTTAATTCTTCTATTTATAGCAATGCCACTTAAACATATCTTTGGTCTTTTTCTCGCAACAAAAATAACAGGCATCATTCATGGTGGGCTGTTTACATTATTTATCTATAACCTCATTGTTACATTTAAAGCCAAATTATTTACCCCAAAAGAAACTTTAATGTTTTTTATTCTCTCGTTGATACCATTTGGAAGTTTTTATACACAAAGCGTCATTAAAAATAAATTTGATACTGTGCGTGAAAAGATAATTTAGAACATTACTTTAAAAGCAAATTTCTACAATCATCTTTAAATTTATCTGGTATATATTTTAGCATTCTTCCATGCTGTTTAACAGCCTCTATGCAAACCTCTTTTGTTCTCAAATCTTTTGGAACAAATCCAAGAGCTAAACCATCGTTTTTAACCGCACACATACAAACTTCTGGTGTTTTTGATTTTTTTGGTACAAATTCGAGAAATATACCATCTTTCTCAACTGCTGCTTTACTAACTTGTGGAGTTTTGAACTCTTTATCAAACTCTATAAATACCCATTTATTTCTCTTCACCGCTTCTGCACACAATTGAGATGTTTTCAACGCTTTTGGCACAAAACTGACAGCAAAAGGCGAGCGTTTCACAGCATCAAGACACATAGAGGCACTTTTTTGTTTTTTAGGAACATACTGCAACGCCATGCTGTTTTGTTTTACTGCATTTGCACAAAGCTCTTTTACTCTTTTTGTTTTTGGGATATACTTTAGTGCGAAACCACTTTGTTTGACAGCTTCTAACATCGTTTCATAATCTGCTTTTTTCCCAAACTTGAGTGCCAAGCCATTTTGCTTTACGGCTTCAGATATGATTTCTATAGTTTTTAGTTTTTTTGGGACAAATTCTAATGCCAAACCATTTTGTTTAACTGATTCTAAACATATAGCTTCTGTTTTTAGCTTTTTTGGGACAAATTCTAATGCTAAACCATTTTGTTTGATTGCATTATCTAAAACATCAGCTGTGATAAGTGACTTTGGTATATCTTTTAGTGACAAACCGCATTTTTGTGATTCATTCAACGCTTCTTCTATATTATTTATTTTCATATGCAATATCCTTTTAAATGAAATTATTGCTTATATATTAACACAAAATGGTAACATTTAGATAGTGTGGCATCTAGACGGTATTTAGACTATATGCTCTTAAAAATGATTTCTCCATTTTTTACAACTGCATACATTTTTTGACACGCGAGAGATGGAAGTGATATGTATTTGCCGATTTTAACGGCTTGATGGAAATGCCCCTCTATCACCATATCTAAATATTCTAGATAATGGCTCATGATAGCCTCTGCTTTTTGTTCAAAATTTGACATCTTACGACAGATTATTTTAGTAGGTAACCTACTCATTTGATGATTTATGATCTTTTTTTCAAAGGGTTTTAGTATATTTAGTGTTATCTTATTTCTAAGAAGCTTGCAATACACCCCATATCCAAACCCTGCATCATATCTGTCTCCATGAGAAAGTGAAACTTTTTTCTCTCCTATTTTCATAGTGATGGGCTGTTCATCTCTAGAATACAGATGCATATCTGGAAAAACATCTTTTAAGCAAAAGTCATGATTGCCTTCGAAATAGTGTATCTGCATAGTTTTTGACAGCTCTTGAAGCAAAGAGATGGCTTCGTGGGTAAAAGTAACAATATAATCATTGTAACCAAACAACAAATCAAATATATCGCCCATCAAAAAAAGTTGAGAAGTTTTTATATTGCCACTTTTTATATCTTTTAGTAACTCTAAAAACTCATCTCCATGATGAGGATAGTGAGCATCTGCGATGAAGATAGCCCCCTCTTGTATCTCCATGCTATGGGACATAGGCTATTTTAGGAAGTCCTAGACTCTCATCAAGACCACACATAAGATTTGCGGCTGCTAGGCTTTGAGAGCTTGCACCTCTTAGAAGATTATCAATTGCCGAGCTAATGAAGAGCATATTACCTTCACGTGTTGCAAATATATCACAAAAGTGTGTACCGCTTACGCTTTTTGTATCTACTGGTTTTTCTCTAATTCTTATAAATTCATCGTTTTTATAATACTCTTTAAGGAGACTAATCGGATCTATATCATCTTTTAGTGTTGCATATATACTTACAAGTTCGCCCCTAGTCATAGGAACGAGATGTGGCACAAAATGTACATTCATTTTTTTAGAGTGCAACTCATTTATCTTTTCGGCAATTTCTGGTGCATGACGATGAATCAGAGGATTGTATGCAAAGATATTATCATTTATATTTACAAAATGTGTTGTATCTGTACAAGATTTACCAGCTCCACTCACACCAGATTTTGCATCTACGATTAGTGGCATATTTGTATCTATATGCGGGACAAATGGCAAAATACCCAAAAGTGTTGCCGTTGGATAGCATCCTGGGCTTGCAACAAGTTTTGCTTTTTTGATATCCTCTCTATAATGCTCTATAAGACCATAAACACCATTATTTGCATTTTCTCTATCTTCATGCTCACAATAATGCTTTTCATAAGTTTCAAGCTCTAGTCTATAATCAGCTGACAAATCTACAACTTTTATATCACTATCCCATAAATATTTAGCAAAACTCATAGCAGTTTTATGCGGAAGAGCCAAGAAAACTACATCACAATTTGCTTTTACATCTTCTACATTTGCTTTTTTGACATCCATGCAAATCACATCTTTTAGTGCAAGGTGCAAATCTTCTATTTGCATATCGCCAGAGGAAGTAGCCAGATATGTAAGTTTAAAAATAGGATGATTTATTATTAATTTTATAAGCTCCAGCCCAGTATAACCACTAACCCCAACTATTCCTACTCGCATTTTATTCCTTGATACAAATTTCTTTATAGCAAACGCTATTTATCTCATAGCATTTCATACCATTTGGCAAAGTTACTTCTATCTCATCTCCGCCTGTTTTACTCATAAGAGCTTTTGCTAAAGGAGAAAAAATAGATATTAGCCCAAGAGCAGGTTTTGACTCTTGAGAACCTACGATAGTATATGTTATAACTTCATCATTATCCAAATCCAAAAGTTCAACTGTTGAACCAAAACAAACTCTAGTGTGTGTAAGAGATGATGGATCTATGATATGAGAGCGTGACAAAAGATCCCCAAGTTCTATGATACGAGCTTCCATCATTCCTTGTTTCTCTTTTGCTGCATGATACTCTGCATTTTCTTTCAAATCACCCAAAGCTCTAGCTTCATCTATAATTTTTGCGATAGTAGATCTCTCTACAGTTTTTAGGTGTTCTAGCTCTTTAGTTAACTTCTGGTGTGTTTGATTTAACATTGGTTCTTTTTTCACTAACTATTTCCTAATTGAATTATTTAATAGTATTATACCAAAAAGGCTATAATAGCATTTGAATTTTTAAAAAGTGAATACAATAATGATAAATATTTTAATTACAAATGATGATGGATTTGAATCCAAGGGTCTCCATGAATTGATGCAAGCACTTAAAACGATAGGAAATGTTACTGTTGTTGCACCTACTGTTGAAAAGTCAGCATGCGGACACTCTCTTACACTTACGAGACCTTTGAGATTTGTTGAACTTGAAGAAGATTTTTACAAACTTGATGACGGGACACCAACGGATTGTGTATTTTTGGCATTAAATAAGATTTATGATGCTCACCATAGACCTGATATTGTAATCTCTGGGATTAATCAAGGCTCAAATATGGGAGAGGATATAACATACTCTGGAACAGCAGCTGGTGCTATGGAAGCAGTGTTACAAGGAATCCCAGCCATTGCAATATCTCAAGTATGCAAAGACCATTGCAAAAATATAGAAGAGTTTGGATTTGAGTTGGCAAAAGAAGCTATTGTAAATATAGTTAAAAAAGTACTCGATGGTGGCTTTCCTCTAGAGGAAAGAAAGTTTTTAAATGTAAATATCCCCCCTATTCCTTCAAAAGATTGCAAGGGGTATAAAATTACAAAAGCTGGTAAAAGAATCTATGGCAATAGCGCTGAAGTGCATTATAACCCTAGAGGATTAGAGTATTACTGGATAGGATTACCTAGACTTGACTGGGAAACTGAAGAAGGGTATCTAAGCGACTTTGAAGCGATAGATCAGGGGTATATCTCTATCACACCTGTTCATTTAGATATGACAAGTCATAAAGATATAAAACATTTAGAGAATTGGCTGTGAGATTTGAGCGATGTAGAACTCTTTTTGGAGATGATTTTACTAAACTCCAAAATGCCAAAGTGCTCATAATAGGTGTTGGTGGTGTTGGAAGTTACGCGCTTGATTGTTTATATAGAAGTGGCATTCATCATATAACGATAGTCGATTATGATACATACGATATCACAAATCAAAATAGACAAATCGGCTCTGATGCAGTGGGTGCATACAAAACAGATAGACTTTGTGAACTATACCAAGGCATTAAAACCATAAATGCTCAAGTAGATATAGCATGGGTAAAAGAGTTTGATTTTGACCCTTTTGATATCATTATAGATTCTTGCGATACTACAAAAGTAAAGATAGAATTAGCAAAAAAAGTATATAAAAAACTCATAATGTCAGTGGGATCTGCAAAAAGATTTGATGCTTCAAAGATAAAAGTGGATTCTATATGGAGAAGTTATGGGGACGCATTTGCAAGTAAGATACGAAGAGAGCTTAAAAAAGAAAAATTTGATAGAAACTTCAAAGTTGTATTTTCAGATGAAGATGCCAAATGCAAAGAAAAAGGCTCTTGTGTAGCAGTCACAGGTGCATTTGGTCTTACGATATGTTCTGAAGTTATAAAAAAATTATTGAAAAAATAAACTATTTTTTCTTCAAACTATCTCTTATCTCTCTAAGCAATAAAATATTTTCATCTACCACAGCAGGAACTTCTTCGACCACTGGTGTTTTAAGTTTATTATATGTTCTTATAAACATAAATATCACAAAACCAAGAATCAAAAAAGAGATGATATCATTTATGAATTGACCATATTTAATCACAGGTGCACCTGCTTTTGTAGCAGAATCAAGAGAATCGTACGTTTTAGAACTCAAGTTTACATACAATTGAGAAAAATTAACACTACCGAGCAGCATTCCGATAGGAGGCATAATGACATTATCTACAAGGGATTTGATAACCGTAGAAAAAGCACCGCCAAATATAAAACCTATAGCCATATCTACCATGTTTCCTTGAATTAGAAACTTTTTAAATTCGCTTAGCATTTTCATTCCTTTAAACCCTTTGATAACTTATATTTTCTCACAGTTTAACTTAACTTTAGAATCTCTTTTGAAAAATGAAATTACAGATAAAACAAAAGCTACTGCGATAGCTATATAAACCCAATCAGGTATAGGCATAGGATCTCCAGCTGCATACGAATGTAGTCCTGATAGATAGTAGTTAACTCCAAAATATGTCATCAAAACACTACTATAAGCCCAAAGAGCTGCTAGGTTAAACAGATAATGACTTTTTAGCTTAGGAATAAATCTAAGATGTATTACTGCTGCATAAACTACTATTGTGACCGCTGCCCAAGTCTCTTTTGGATCCCAACCCCAGTATCTTCCCCAACTTTCATTTGCCCATACACCGCCTAAAAAGTTTCCTATAGTAAATATAGCCAAACCTACGATAATTGACATTTCAGAAAGTGCCGATAATTCAGCTATAGATCTGTCTATCCTCATATTGTTTTTGGTTCTAAAAACAAACAACATAAGAGCAAGCAGAGATAGTATAAATCCTAAACCTAAAAATCCATCTCCGCCAACTATGAGAGCAACATGTATCATAAGCCAATACGATTTCAACACTGGAACAAGTGGTGTAATCTCTGGGTTTATAAAACTCATATGAGCTACTCCCATCGTAGCTCCTGCCAAAATCGCTGTAGCTGAAAGGGCGAAAACACTTTTTCTTGCCAAGATTAGTCCAGCTAGAACTGTTGTAAGTGCTATAAAGACTATTGATTCATAGGCATTACTCCAAGGAGCATGATCTGTGATATACCATCTTATACCAAGCCCTGTAGTATGAACCAAAAAGCCCATACCAAGCAACACAGTTGCAGTTGTTAAAATCCAATTAATCTTGATGATAGGTTTTATCATATGGATAAAAGCAAAAACTATAAGCAAGATACCGATAGCCAAATAATAAGGCACAAGTTTTGCAAAGAGATCAAAATCATTATAAAAAATTTCAAAATCTATTTTATCTTTTGATGGTATTATTTTCGTGCCAACAACCTCTTGATACTCTTTGATGAAAGCTAATCCATCATTTGCTTTTTTCCAATTGTTTGTTTTTGCAGCCTCTTCTAATTGAACAAAGTAATTTGTAGTTATGAGTTTAATCATCTCAGAGTCTTTTGCCTCAAACATATCCATAGCTTTTTTAGGAGAATACCAACTATTATTTGGATCTCTTGGCTTTGGATAGATTTTCAAAAAATCACCCATAAAAGTCATATACATAACATTTACTCTCTCGTCAGCTTTGATGAGTTCTTTGTCGTATTGTGTTTTTTCAAGTGGAGCTTTTTGATTTGCTTTTTGTACACTATCAAAAAGTTTATATTGCCCAGCTGCT
>FAXN01000046.1 GCA_001493195.1 Sulfurovum sp. enrichment culture clone C5
GTAAAAAAATCAGAAAATTTTGCAAATTTAGCTTCACTTTGTAAGCCTAAGTCTTTTGCAATTTGTGGATGAGATATTTTTATGATAGGCAAGTTCTGAAAATTTTCAGGCTTAAGCATCATGTTTAAAAACAATTCACTTGAACTTATACCAAACATAGTTGTAGAGCCTGTAACTTTTGATACTATTTCTGTAGCCATAGTATCAACTGGTTTCATTCTACCTAGATTGTCCTGCACAACAAGATGTCTAAAATTTTCTATGTGATTTTTATCTATATTTATGATAGTAGAATTTACATCGGCTTTAAGCTGTGTAACGCCAATACAGGAAAACAGTAACATAGCAACAAAAATTTGCTGCATATTGTTAGCTTCGCGTAAAAGTTTTTGAAATCTTCCATTTTTTACGAACAGAGACCAGATCAGCCCAATAGACAAAAGAAGATATCCTAAATATGTCATTTTAGTCCCTGGATCATGATTTACTGAAAGAATCGTACCTCTCTCATCTGGATCATACGAAGTTTGAAATAGTCTAAAATTATCATAATCCAAGATATGATTCATATATATCGCATAAGGCATATTGACACCATTTTTTGAATCTTTTAGTATGACATCGCTTGCATAAGAAGATGGTGTCATAGAACCAGGATATTTTTCAAGTTTAAAATCTTTTAGATAAATTTCAAATGGCAACTCTATAACTTTTGAACCAACAGTCATAGATATATCAACACCATCTATGTTCATAGTTTTGATATCTCCATTTTCTCCATTTATAGGGAAAAATTCCGTCGTTTGTGTTTTGCCATTTACACTAACATCCATAGCTATATATTCCGCTTCACCTGCTGTAGGTTTTAGTGCAGAAGATGTTTTTTTGATAATTGCTTTTGGATGAATTTCTTTTAAAACTATAGCATTGCTATCAAATCTATATAGAGTTCTTTTATCAAAAGCATTCAACCCTGCGCTTGTGGTATTGTTTTCTTGTGTGTCCATATTTAAAGTTTCTGCATTGCTTGGAAAATATGCTTTGAGACCCTCGTTTGAGCTAATTATATTAAAAGCCTGTGGATTGGTATTGTTATTGTCAAACGAAACAACCAGCCCACCTATCTGTTTCGTTTCCCCTTTGGTTATATACGCAGCACTTCCAGTATCGCCCATACCACTAACCATCAATTCTAATATATCTTTTCCGCCTGCCACATTTGTTTGGACTGTCTCTTCTACTTGTGGCAAATATTCTCTTAGTGATAAATTTATATTTTTATTGCCTACTGCTATTTGTTTATCAAAACTATTTTTTGTCATTGAAGACAAAAACAATGGATACTCTTCATAAGATCTAAATTTACCATTTACTGCTTCTATCTGAAGATATCTATCCATAGATAACATTTTATTTGTAGAACTTCCCTCTCTAACAGACAATTTACCCTCATATCCCAAATATCTAGTCATCAATGCACCAAGTGCTATTATGACAAAAGCGAGGTGAAATATAAAAACAGGTATTTTATTTTTATATGATTTGAAATTAATCATTTGATATACAAGTATAGTTATAAAATAAAACAAAAAGAATTCAAACCATTTAGTTTTATATATCAATGCCTGTACAGTCATAGTTCCATAATCGTTTTCTATAAATGTAGCCAACCCCATGATAAAGCCAAAAAGTACCATCATGACTACTGCCATTTTCATTGAAAAAAGTTTCTTTAGTATATTCATTTTATTCCTCAAATTTAAAAAGTTTATTTTATACATATTTGCTTTATTTAAGATAAAGATTGTCCTTAAAAGATATGTTTTTATGAAGATAAAATTTTATTAAAATTTATCTCAAATACAACATAATTTTTTTCATATCTATATTTTAATGAAAATCCATGTAAATCAAGAATTCTTTTTACTATATTTAACCCCAAGCCATATCCATTTTTACTCATATCATCTTTTGTGAATGGCTCAGTGTAATATGAAAAATCATTTTCTAAAGGCTTGGCAAAATTCTTTATACTAATCATATTTTCTTTTATATCCACATATACTACATCTTTTATTTTGTATTTTAATGCATTATCTATAAGATTTTTTATAGCTATACTAATATAATTTATATCTGCTAAAATCGTAAAATTAATATGCTCATTTATATTTAATTCACTTTCATCAACCAACACCTTTGATAAAACATTGAGCATTACATCATCTATTGATACATTTTCCGTAAATAATTTTAAACTATTGGAGTTTAGTCTTTCTAAGTGCAAGATTTCGTTTGTCAAACTATCAATTTGCTCTATTGAGCGATATAAAATATCTTTATGTTTACTGCTTTCCATCATTGCTAAAGAGAGTTTAGCTTTTGCCAAAGGCGTACGAAGCTCATGAGATATATCTCCCAACAACTGTTTTCTTGAAGTAATTAGCATATCTATGTTTTGAGCCATAACATTAAACTGTTTTTTTAATTTTGTAATTTCATCATTTTTTTGCTCATCGAGTAAAAATCTATATTTATAATCTCCACTTCCAAAAACTTCCATTCCTTTTGAAATATTTTTCAAAGGCTTGAGTATATTCAAAATGCTTACAAACATAAATATCAAAATCAAAATATCGGCTAAAACAAAATAATTTAAAACTTGTTTTTCTAGTGTATATTCATTTTGTTTTTTGTCTAAAAAAATGATTTCGTCATCTAGGTATTGTAAAACCAAATAATACATTTTATCTATTTCTATTATTTCTATACTACCAAAAGATATATTTGTAGAATATATGATTTTATATTTTTTTGATTTTATATTTTTTTTATCTACTTCTTCATAGCCAAGATCTTTGGCTCTTTGTGAAAGTTCTAAACTATCATCTTTTATCAAAAAATCATAAAGTTCTTTGGATGATTCTATATACCTATCTTTGAT
Organism: Sulfurovum sp. enrichment culture clone C5; assembly: GCA_001493195.1. GTDB lineage: Bacteria > Campylobacterota > Campylobacteria > Campylobacterales > Sulfurovaceae > BN30871. The sequence continues at coordinate 2,945 of FAXN01000046.1, forward strand.
ATTGCTTTGCATATTTTTTTGAGCAATTTCATTTGTTTGAAAAGATAGAACACTCATAATCACAATGCTCATCAAAAAAAGTATGGTAATTTTTGAAAATATAGACATCTTTATCCTATAAACTTATAGCCTATGCCCCAAATAGACTTAATGTATTTGGGATTTTTGATATCGTCAAATATCTTTGATCTTATATTGCTGATATGCATATCTATCGTCCTGTCTTTTGGTTCTATACCTATATACAAAGCTATAGATTCTCTTGAGAGGGGCTCTCTTGGATGATGCAAAAGAGCAGAAAATATCTGATATTCTATGGGTGTAAATTCCAACAAATAACCATCTTGAAAAATTTCCATTTTATTTTCATCTATACTAAAATCTCCTATAGTTTTAAGTGGATTTGCTCTTTTTATTCTTCTAAAGATAGCATCTATTCTAAGTAGTAACTCTTTTGGCTCATACGGCTTGGCTAGATAGTCATCGGCTCCATGCTCAAAAGTAACTACCTTGTCGCTTAAATTGCCCCTAGCACTTGAAATGATTATGGGTACATCACTAATATCTCTTATCTTTTTACAAACATCAAAACCGTCCATTTTTGGCAACATCAAATCAAGCACCACCAAATCAATATCTACACTATTTTTTAAAAAATCTAAAGCTTCTATGGGATTTGCAAATGCCTTTGTATCAAAACTATTGCTTTCTAGATACTCCACTAGCAATCCTTGTATATCCAAATCGTCCTCTATGATTAAAATTTTCAATCTATCTCCCACTCATCAATGTGATATATAAACTTTTGTCTTTGTTGTATTGTTAAAACAGAATGTATCTTTTTTAAAAAATTTATTTGTATATTAGAGGCTTTTTGTGACAATTCTTGATCTATTTTTTGCATTTTTACTTCATCAAATTTTTGTGATAAAAATATTTTTTGTTTTTGTTCCTCTGAGTGTTCTTTATAGTTTTTGTAATTTTTAATTTCAATCCTATACTGATTTAAAATATTTCTTATAGCATTCTTTTGATTTTCTTTCAAGTCCAAAAATGTTAAATCTTTTTTATAGTGATGGTGACCATGCTCTTCTGAGTCTTTGTCCGCCAAAGCAATACCAAACAATAAGAAAAAAATGATTACAAATCTCACAAAACAGCCTTTATATTTTTGGTATCTATTAACTCACTATCAAGCAATCCTTTTTCTATATCAATATGACAAGCTTGACAGTTTGCCCTACTCTTTACTTTATTTGATAAAAATACTTTACTATCTATATCCTTATGCTTCGCTTTCCAAAATGGAGTTTTTGTGATAGCTATAATAGTTTGATTTTGATTATTTAAACTTTTTTGTATTTTAAGAGCCACTTCACTTGTGCTGTTTTCACTTGCTTCTTTTTGTAAAAATGTGCTTATGGATAATCTAGTTTTTTCATCCAACGATGCATCATCGCCAAAGTGATTTGTTAGATTATTCATCATCACACTCCAAGATTTTTTAGGTAGCAAATATGGCGGGTATGCTATGTGGCAACTAGCACACTCGTTTACGAAGTCTACATTCATAGCTTCGTAATCTACTGCTTTATTTTCACTTTTTATAAAAATATTATCTTTTATTCCAAGCAGGTAAACAAATGATGCAACAGCAACCAATATCCAAATAATTTGAAATATTTTACCAAATAAACTGGTTTTTGTATCAACTGCTGTCTCGGTGTTTTTGTAGCCTGTAACCATAGATTTGATACTATCTCCACCTCTTACAAACTTCTCTATCAAGCTACCTGCTATATGAGCTATGATGATAGCAAGGAATACATTAACTAGCAGTTCATGTAACTCTTCAAATACCTCTGTATCTTTAAAATATATAGAGTGCAAAAAGGCAAATACGCCATGATTTTCGCCTACTCCATATGCCAAAAGACCACTCAATATGCTAAGCAATCCAATGATAAACATTGCTATAATAGCCCAGCTTGAAGCAGGATTGTGTCCTATGTGTGCTTTTGTTTTTGCAAAAACAGATGATAAATATACAACAAGATTTTTGATACTAAAATCAAAATCACTAAACTTAGAATACTTTGGACCAACAACACCCCATAGTATTCTAAATATTATAAGCACACCAAGAGAGATTCCGAAAACTGCATGGAATGAAAGTAACTCGTCTTCATCGCCAGACAAATATGAGGCTGCAAAAAGTAGTATCATCAAAACATGAGATATCCTGTTGCCAAGAGGCCAAATGTAACTCTTAATCATCCCATCCTCCATAATTTGGTATTTTTATATCTCTTTCGCTATATATACCTTTGTCTGCCGTAGTATGACAAGCTACACAATTACCTATATTACCAACATCTTTTTGAGTTATCATTTTTTTAGGAATTTCATTGTGCTTATGGATGAAATACGGTGTTTTTGTGATACGAAGTGGTACTTGATTTGATGCGATAGATGATGTTATCTTTTTGCTTCTTTTATATTCCAAAGAATTATCACTGCTATTTTGAATTAGATAATTTTTCAGATAATTTGTAGTTTTTGGATCAAGCGAGGCATCATCGCCAAAATGATTATCAAGTTCATTCATCATCTTATTCCAAGAACGCTTAGGTAAAAGCCCAGGCTGATATGCAAAATGACAACTTCCGCACTCTTTTTGGTAAACTGTATTATTTGCCACTGCCACATCGCCAAGTTTGTTAAACCCATGATGACCATGCTCATCGTCATCATCTGCCATGATTATAACTGCACCAACCAATAAAAACGGTAAAATTAATAATAATTTTTTCATATTATTGTCCTTATTTTGATTTTATATAATAAAGAACATCACCTTTTTCTTGTGCTGTTCCTTCTCTTTTATAAACATCATTAAAGTTTCTTTTTAGCCATTTTTGAACCTCTTGCACATCTGTTAGTCGTTGTGGATTGGCTTTTGGAGAGAGCGGATCGATTGTTTTGTTTGTAAAAGCATTCTTACTTGAAAGTGCTAGATTGCTTCCATGACATGAGACACAAGATATCTCTTTGCCTCTTTTGCCTATATGTTTTGAGGTAAATATCAATTCTCCTCTTTTTGCATTAAAATCTGTAAAATTACTATTAGATTTTTTTGCTTCAACTTTAAGACTATTTATATAACCTTGCATTGAAGGATTAAATCCTCCAGCATTGGCTAATACTCCTGATATTATCAGCAAAGCTAGTTGTTTTTTCATCTTGACTCCTTTTAGTTTATATATGAAACTATAAGGCTTAGTTGTAAAATTTAAAAATACAAATCTTTACAAAAAATTTACATTTTTAAATAAAAAGTACTATATAAATAAAACAAGATTGGTATATCCTCAAGATTAAATAATCATATTTCCACCTCCGTCATTCCTGCGAAGGCAGGAATCCACATAAAGAGTAGCCTTATTTTATGGTGTTGGTGTGGTGTGTTGGCAAACACACCCTACGCATTTATATGTTTGTGTTTGTTTTCCGTAGGGTGGGTTTGCTAACCCACCGTTTATCAAAACATAAATGATGAATATTCCCACTCATTCCAAACATTTACCAATCCATGTTTTATGGGATTATTTTTGATATATTCCATCTTCTCATATAGATCTTTTTGGCTTCTTATTGTGTGTTCGTAGTATCTCTTTTGCCATACGGGTTGCATTTTCTTTTTGTGTCTACTAAATGACTGCGATACATCATTATTGATTTTATATTTTGTTGTAAAATTATACTTAATGGATTTTATAATATTTGGATAATCCTTCACATCAAAAGGTGTGATAATCATATGAAAATGGTCGGGCAATACGCATATAGCTTCTATGTCATATTTATAATATCTTTTGCTTTCACGAAAACTGTTCCGCAGAATATTGATATTTTCTATTAGTATCGGCTCTCTGTTGTGCGTAACAACTGTAATAAAATAACTATAACCATCTAAAAACATTCTTTTGTAATTTGCCATATCACATTGTAACAACGATTACAAATAACTCAAAAATATATGTCAAAATGTCATATTTTTTTGGTGTGTTGTTGGTGCGGTGTGTTGGCAAACACACCCTACGCATTGGTATGTTTATGTTTGTTTTCCGTAGGGTGGGTTTGCTAACCCACCTTTTATCAAAACATAAATGATGAATATTCCCACTCATTCCAAACATTTACCAAGCCATGTTTTATGGGATTATTTTTGATATATTCCATCTTCTCATATAGATCTTTTTGGCTTCTTATCGTGTGTTCGTAGTATCTCTTTTGCCATACAGGTTGCATTTTCTTTTTGTGTCTACTAAATGACTGCGATACATCATTATTGATTTTGTATTTTGTTGTAAAATTATACTTAATAGATTTTATAATATTTGGATAATCCTTCACATCAAAAGGTGCAATAATCATATGAAAATGGTCGGGCAATACGCATATAGCTTCTATGTCATATTTATAATATCTTTTGCTTTCACGAAAACTATCTCGCAGAATATTGATATTTTCTATTAGTATCGGTTCTCTATTGTGCGTAACAACTGTGATAAAATAACTATAACCATCCAAAAACATTCTTTTATAATTTGCCATATTGTATTGTAACAACGATTACAAATAACTCAAAAATATATGTCAAATTGTCATATTTTTTGGTGTGTCGGCAAATATATTTTGTGTATTGGTATGTTTATGCTTTTTTTCTTGGTGTGTTGGCAAACACACCCTGCACATTGGTATGCCTATGTTTGTTTTCCGTAGGGTGGGTTTGCTAACCCACCGTTATATCAGAAATAGAATTTTTTTAAGATTTGTACGGTCTCTATTTTGATAAACTCACATTATGAAAAATGTAGCAAAAGATTTTTGGAAAACAAAAAAATTAGAAGAGATGACAAGCGACGAGTGGGAAGCACTGTGTGATAATTGTGGTCTTTGTTGTTTGCATAGAGTTATCTTAGATGATGATAGTATCGCTATGACTTGTGTAGTTTGCAAAAATTATGATTTGAAAAACAAGAGATGTGCTGACTATAAAAACAGATTTGAGATAGTTCCTGAATGCATCAAACTGACACTAGATAAAGTCGCGATATACGACTGGCTTCCATCTACTTGTGCATATAGACTAATATATCAAAATCTTCCACTTCTCTCTTGGCACCCACTCATAAGTGGTACAATTGAGAGTATGCTAAACATCGGGCTAAATGAAAGAGATTTTATACTTGAGAGTGATGATATAGAGATAGAAGATCACATCATAGACTAACTATTTTTTGCCCAGTGGATTATCGCTTCTATTTTTTGGTTTTCTATCCTCTTCGATGGTTAGATTTTTTTGGGAAAACACCCCTGCACTATAAAGTACACACCCTTTACATCCTGGATCACATTTGTGTTTGAGGAGCATACACCACTCACTCTCTTTATCGGTCTTGCTCAAATATTGACATCCCCATCCACTTGCCATTTACTTCAATTCTCCCCAATTATCTCCTATGCTGATAGAGCATTCCAGCGGAACATCAAGCTCATATATATTTTCCATGATATGAGCAAATCTTTTGCTAAGCTCTTCTGCTTTATCTGTTTTTACTTCAAATATAAGTTCATCATGAATTTGTAATAACATAAATGCATCGAGCTTTTCTTCTATGATGAGCGTATCTATCTCGCACATAGACATCTTTATGAGATCAGCTGCACTTCCTTGAAATTTGGTATTTGTACCCTCTCTGAGGTATGCAGCCTTTTCCATACCATTTGCATTTTGATAATCAAAAAATCTTCTTCGCCCAAGCAGTGTTTCTACATAGCCATTGTGTTTAACATCTTCTTCTATGGAGTCTAAAAAATGTTTAGCTGTGGCAAATGTTTGAAAATAATTTGTAATAATCTCTTTTGCTTCTACTTGTGAAATTCCAAGTTCACCTGATAGTTTCTTTTGTCCCATACCATACAAAAGTCCAAAGTTTATAGATTTTGCTATATGTCTTTTTTCTTTTGCCAAATCTTCACCAAAAAGTTTGATAGCAGTTGCTAGATGTATATCATGACCAGAATTAAAAGCATCAAGCAAAGCTTTATCTTGTGAGAAATGAGCAAGCAGTCTAAGTTCTATTTGAGAATAGTCGATACTTACAAGTTTATATCCATCTCTCGCTACAAATGCTTCTCTGATACTTCTGCCAAGCTCACTTCTTACTGGTATATTTTGCAAGTTCGGATCTTTTGAGCTAAGTCTTCCAGTGGTTGTTCCAGTTTGCAAAAATGAAGTATATATCCTGTTACTTTTGTCTTTAGTGCCTAGAGCTAAAAGAGGTTCAACATAAGTAGATAAGAGTTTTGTATATTCTCTATACTCAAGGAGTTTTTCGATGATAGGATGTTCATCTTTTAAACTCTCCAACACTGCTTCGTTTGTACTGTAGCCTGTTTTGGTTTTTTTGCCGCCTTTGAGTCCTAGATTTTGAAACAAAACAACTCCAAGTTGTTGAGTGGATCGGATATTAAATTCACTTCCACTCACATCATATATCTCTTTTGTTAGAAGTTCGATTTTTGCAGATAATCCAACTTTTAATTCTCCGAGTTTATTTAAATCTACTTTTATACCAATGCTCTCCATTCTTGCAAGCACATTGATAAAAGGATACTCTACAGTTTTTGCAACACTATCAAGATGAGACAGTGATGCTAAGTCCATTTTTTTATTTATAGCTTCATAGAGAAGATACACCATCCATGCATCTTCACTCGCATAAAATGTAGCGTCATCTATGGAAACTGTAGAAAAATTCTCTCCTTTTTTAACCGTATCACTAAAAGATTTCATATCATAATCAAAATAATCTTTTGCCAAAAAATCAAGTCCAACTCTCTTTGCAGGATTTGTCAACCATGCCAATATCATAGTATCTGCGTATGGTGTGACCTCTGTAATGTTGTATCTGTTATAAAGCAAGGATAGGTCAAATTTCAAATTTTGTCCTACGACTTTGCACTCAAGTATTTTCTTTATCGCGTTGATTGCATCATTTATACTAACCTGATCTCCAACCCCAAGATAACTATGCCCCACAGGAATATAATAAGCTTTTTGTGTATCAAAACAAAAACTAAAACCAACCAAATTTGCCTCTTTTGTATCTAGAGATGTGGTTTCTGTATCAAATGCTACTAATGTATCTTTGTTCAATCTTGATATAACACTATTTAATTTCTCATTTGTATCAAGAGTGATAGATTCAAAAGATAATTTATGTTTTCTTTCTTCTTTTATAATACAATCTGGAGTTTCGCTAGGTTTTTTTATCTCAGCTTTTTTTAGAGCTTGTCTCATCTCATATTTTTCAAATTCGCTTACCAAACAAGCCAAATAATTCTTATCTTCAAAATTAAAATTATTCCAGTCACAACTTGCGATGATATCTTGTCTCATGGCTACAAGTTCTCTTGAGAGGAATGCAATCTCTTTGCTCTCTATTAGCAAATTTTGCATTCTTGGAGTTCCAGCATTTTGTATATCTTCATAAATGGCTTCTAATGTATGATATTTGTTTATGAGTTCACTTGCACCTTTTTGTCCTATACCTTTTACCCCGGGGACATTATCAGAACTATCTCCTAATATGGCTTGAAAATTTATAAAATCTTTTGGATTTACACCAAACTTTTCTATACACCCAGCTTCATCTATTTCACATTTTTTTACACTATCATAAAGAACGACTACACCATCATCTATAAGCTGATAAAGATCTTTATCATGTGAAACAATCCTAACTTTAAGACCATCTTTTCTTGCCAAATGAGTTATGGTGGCTATGATGTCATCCGCCTCATATCCGCTCATAGATATATTTGCAAATCCCATCTTTTCTATCCACTCTATAGCGATAGGGAGTTGAAGAGTCAAATCTTCAGGGGGTGCTTGTCTATTTGCCTTATAGGCATCATATATCCCTTTTCTAAAGGTATCGCCTTTGCTATCAAGTGCAAAAACTATATAATCAGTTTCATGTTCACGTCTAAGTGAGTCGATAAGATTTATAAAACCAGTTAAAAGTCCAGTGGGAAATCCATCGCTATTTCTAAGTGCTGGAAGTGCATAATATGAACGGAAAAAATATCCGAATGTATCTATAATGGTGACTGTTTTCATCAAGCTTCTTTTTATTTCTATTTTACCCTTTTGGATATAAGAAAAATGTTAATTTACTAACTTTCTAGCTCTTTTGCCAAATATTCTCCAGTATAACTTCCTGTTTCTTCGTAGCTTTTTACAAGTTCTGCTGGCGTTCCAACTGCTATGATATCTCCACCTTTATTTCCACCCTCTGGTCCCATATCAATAATATAATCTGCATTTTTTACCATATCTAGATTGTGTTCTATGACCACTACGCTATTTCCAAGTTCGACTAGATGATGAAGTACACCAGTCAATCTATCAACATCTGCAAAATGCAGTCCAGTTGTAGGCTCATCAAGTATATAGAGTGTGCTTCCTGTATCTTTACGGCTTAACTCTTTACTTAATTTTATTCTTTGAGCCTCTCCACCACTAAGAGTTGTTGCATTTTGTCCAAGCTTGATATATCCAAGCCCTACGGCTTCAAGTGTACTAAGTTTTACAAAAACTGCAGGTACTGCTTTAAAGAACTCTAGTGCTTCAGTTACACTCATAGCTAAAACATCAGCTATACTTTTGCCTCTATAAAGAACTTCGAGTGTTTGTTGGTTATATCTTTTTCCTCCACAACTATCACACTGCACCATAACATCTGGCAAAAAGTGCATCTCTATTTTTATCTCTCCATCGCCTTGACATTTTTCACATCTACCGCCTTTGACATTAAAAGAAAATCTTCCGACTTGATAGCCTCTTAGTTTTGCTTCTTTTGTTCCAGCAAATAGTTTTCTAATTTCATCCATTATGCCAGTATATGTGGCTGGATTACTTCTAGGAGTTCTTCCTATCGGATTTTGATCAAGATATATCACCTTGTCAAGTTCTTCAAGACCAAGGATTTCGACACCATCTACTTTGTTTACTTTTCTTGCACGATTCAGAATTTCCAAAGCAGTTGGTAAAAGAGTTTGAAGTATCAGAGAACTTTTACCACTCCCGCTAACTCCAGTTATGCATACGAAATTACTAAGAGGTATTTTTGCAGATAGACTTGTAATATTATTTAATGTTACATTATTTATCTCTATAAATTTATCTTGTACTCTGTCATGTTTATAGTCTATTTTTTTTCTACCAAAAAGATAATCGGCGGTTAGTGTTTTTGCTTTTTTTAGCTTATCAAGATTCCCGCTAAATATTATCTCTCCGCCATACTCTCCAGCCCCTGGCCCTATATCGATAACATAATCTGCATTGAGTATCGTCTCTTTGTCATGCTCAACAACTATAACACTATTGCCTTTCGATTGCAACGATTTGAGAGTTCTTATCAGCTTCATTGTATCTCTCTCGTGAAGACCAATACTAGGCTCATCTAGAACATACATAACTCCAGTAAGCCCAGAGCCTATCTGCGAAGCTATCCTTATTCTTTGAGCTTCACCACCAGAAATAGTTCTAGCATCACGGTTCAAACTAAGATACCCTAGCCCTACGTCATATAGAAAAAACAGTCTTTCATTAATTTCTCTCAAAATTGGTTCGGCTATTTTGGTTTGTTGAGAAGTTAAAGAATCAAAGTTTTTTTTATCTTGAAAAAATTTATAAGTCTCTTCTATGGGTTGGCTAACTATCCAAGAGATATTTTTATCGCCTATCTTTACAGCCAAGCTTTGCGGAGATAGTCTGTTACCATTACATCTATCACATTTCTTTTCTGTCATATATTCGGCTAAATCTCTCTCGTCTTTGAACATATCATAAGCTATTCTAACAATTCCTGGCCATTCTCTTTTAAGGGCGTGTCTTTTCCAAGTAAAATTTACAATCTCGCTATTCCCATAAAGTATAGCTTTTTTCTCAAACTCTTCGAGATCTTCATATGGCTTGTTTATATTTATATTTTGTGATTCACAAAAAGCATTTAAAAATTTAGCATAATAGCTTTTATTAAAACCATAAACTATTTTTATAGCACCCTTATCGATACTAAGCGAACTATCTATTATTTTTTTAAGATCCAATACATATCTAATTCCCAGTCCATCACAAGTACTACAAGCACCTTTTGGTGAGTTAAATGAAAAACTTACAGGCTCAAGCGGTTCGAAACTTATCTTACAATCAAAACAAGCCAAATGTTCAGAATAGTGCAAAATTTCACTCTCTACACCAACTTCTTGATAGTTTGATATCTCTATCTCCACTTCTCCATAACTCTCTTTTAATGCCTTTTCAACATCACTAGCAATTCTCTCTTTATTGTCATCATGAATAACAACTCTATCAATAACTACTTTTATAGTATGTTTTTTTGTCTTGCTCAATTCTATCTCTTCATCAAGTCTTACCATAACACCATCTATAATTGCTCTAACATAACCTTTATGACGAAGAGACTCTATCATATCGGCAAATGAACCTTTTTTCTCCTTTACAAGAGGTGCTAGTATAACTACCTTGCTATCTTCTGGAAGTTTTAAAACTTCATTGATGATATCGCTTGCACTCATAGAAGATATTGGCTTGCCACACTCATGACAATATTGCTTACCAACTCTAGCAAAAAGAAGCCTTAGATAGTCATAAATCTCTGTAATAGTTCCAACTGTAGATCTTGGATTTTTAGATGTTGTTTTTTGATCTATCGCAATAGCAGGAGTAAGTCCTTCTATTTTATCAACATCTGGTTTGCCAACTCGTCCTAAAAACTGTCTTGCATAAGATGAAAGAGATTCTATATATCTTCTTTGTCCCTCTGCATAAAGAGTAGAAAAAGCCAATGTTGACTTTCCACTTCCGCTAAGTCCTGTCACTACTACAAGTTTATTCTTAGGTATTTCAAGAGAAATATTTTTTAGATTATTTTCTCTTGCTCCATAAACTTTAATACTATCCATATTTATCCTAAAATTTTATTTATTGTGATTAAAAATATAAAAATATAAAACCAAACCATAATTGTCTTATAATGAGTTACTTTGATTTTTTTAAGCATCCATATACCCATCCAAATACCTAACAATGAACCAATTCCGAGCAATAATCCATGCTTATAATCCATAAGTCCAAAATAAGACAATGAAACAAAAGATGAAAAAGATGAAAACATTACAAAAAACAATCCAACCGCTGATGATTTTTTAAGTGAAAATCCTAAAAAACTAACCAAAATAGGAGTCATAAGGATAGATCCTCCGACACCTAGCATCCCTGAAAAAATTCCAATACCAGAACCGATGAGAGTATATAGGTATGGATTATAAATCTCATCTTTTGAAGGCTGTGGATTTGATAAAAAAAGCTTAACAAGGGTAAATACTACCACTCCCAAAAATAGGTACTCAAGCACTTTGTAATCAAGCACTTTGACTAAGTACGCTCCTAATATAGCCCCTGCTATTCCGCCTACTCCAAAATAGACTTTTCTAGACGGATTATATGTTTGATTTTTTCTGTGAAGATAAAATCCAAAAATAGAACTCATAAGCATTTGAAATACAGAAATGCCGATTGCCTGCTTTATATCAAATCCCATATAAAGCAATATTGGCACACTCGCCGTTCCGCCTCCTATGCCAAAAAAACCAGACAATATTCCTACAAAAACACCAACTGCAACAAGCAATATTTCCATCTAAAAACTCCAAAATTAAGACAATATTATACCATAAATAAGAGCATCTATAAACTTTTATCGTATAATTGCACATTCTAAACTAAAAAAGGGTTACAATGAAAATTATTAATATATTTTTACTCTCTTTGGTATTATTTTTTACAGGATGTGGCGAAAACCAAAAAAATATAGTTGTTCCAAAGCCAATATATAAAAAACCAAAAATTGCAATTGCATTTGGCGGTGGTGCAGCAAAAGGTTTTGCTCACATTGGTGTCATAAAGGTACTTGAGCAAAATGGCATAAAAGTAAATATTATCACAGGAACAAGTGCTGGAGCTGTTATAGGGAGTCTTTATGCAAGTGGCATGAACAGTATAGAACTACAACAAAAAGCGATGGATTTAGAATCAGATGGCTTGATGGATTTTACATTATCTACCAATGGTTTTATAAAAGGTATTGCATTACAGAATTTTATAAATAAATCAGTGCAAAATAAACCTATTCAAAATCTTAAAATTCCTCTAGGAATTGTAGCAACAAATAAAAACAGTGGTGCAACGGCTATATTTGTTTCAGGCAATACTGGGCAAGCTGTCAGAGCAAGTGCGAGTGTGCCAAATATTTTTCAACCTGTAAAAATAGGTAGCAATTTTTATGTTGATGGTGGACTTACACAACCAGTTCCCGTGAGCGCTGCAAAAAAAATGGGTGCAGATATTGTGATAGCTGTGGATATATCAGCAAAACCAAAAAGTGGAGTTAGCGGACTACTTGAAACACTTGATCAAAGCATAAATATTATGAGCCAAGTTGCACTAAACAATGAACTCAAAAAAGCAAATGTTGTCATAAGACCAGACCTTGGCAGACTTAGCTCTGTATCATTTGACTCAAAACATCAAGCTATCTTAGAAGGCGAAAAAGCAGCACTTGCCATGCTTCCTGCCATAAAAAAAGTTATAGCAAATTATAGATAAACTAACCTTGTCATTCCCGCCGTCACCCCTGCGAAGGCAGGGGCAGGAATCTATAATAACAATAGTAAATGCGAGAATGCTAGCAAAAATCGCTAAGAGTTTTATTTTTTACCATATCGTAAGTTTCTACGCCTACAAGTATTTTAACTATTTCAAGTCCAAAGCATATAGCAGTAGCAGGACCTCTAGAAGTCATAACTTTACCATCAATTACAACTTTTTGTTCTTTTGTATATCCATCAAACCGAATTTGTTCTTCAACTGACGGATAACATGTATAGTTATGATTTAAAACCCCTGCTTTGTGTAGTGCAAGAGGAGCGGCACAAATAGCTCCTATCCACAAATCATTGGCTTTAAACTCTTTGAGAAGTGATTGCACTTTTTCGCTCTGTGCAAGTCTATTTGTACCGCCAGAACCACCAGGAAGCACTATCATATCATAATCATAGCTTGAGCAAATATTTATATCTATATTTGCTTGAATTGTTATGCCATTGGCTCCGACTACCAAATCATTGGCAAAATCGCCACCTAGATATGCTATATCAACCTCTATGCCACCTCTTCTCATTATATTGATAAGGTTTACCGCTTCAATCTCTTCAAAACCTTCCGCAAGTGGAACTAGAACTTTTGCCATATATGCTCCTGCCTATTATTTAGCTTTTTCTAGATAAACACCTTCAACTGTATCAACTTTTATCATTTCGCCTTCTAGTATGTGAAATGGTACTTGTACTACCGCACCACTCTCTAGTGTTGCAGGTTTTTTGCCGCCTTGGCTGTCACCTTTGAAGTTTGGTGGAGTTTCTACTACTTTCAAAACAACTGTTTGAGGTATCTCAACCGAGATTGCTTTTCCATTGTGAAAAAGTATATCAGCATTCATCCCATCAACCATAAAACTAAATGTATCTTCACCAACTTGAACTCTAGTAAGCCCAATCTGCTCATAAGTCTCATTATCCATAAATTGTAGATATTCACCATCATCATAAAGATACTGCATAGTTTTTTGCTCTAATGCAGGTACTTCAAATTTATCGCCAGCATGGATAGTTTTTTCTATAACTTTTCCTGAACTCAAATGTTTGATTTTACATCTTACGAATGCTGCACCTTTACCTGGTTTTACATGTTGAAACTCTATAACTTTATAAGGATTTCCATCAAGCTCAAGCCTAACACCCTTTTTGATATCTCCCATGCCTATTGTAGCCATGACTACTCCTTGTTTAATAAAATATATTAATTATATCCAATGGTTGGTTAAAGAAGCGAAAAAACACTTTTTTAGCCTTAGTGTCACAATTGACAACCTTCTTGCATTTAACTATAATACAGATTATTATATAGCACAAAGAGGTGTTGCATGAATCTCTTAGCCTTAAGTCTCAACAGAAGTATAACCAAAGCAAAAATAGCAAACTTATTGGATATCAAGCTCAACAGAGGTATCGAAAACGGATATTATGGATATAATGAAAAACTGCATATAGTATTGGTGCCTTTTGGTGTACTTGCAATTATTGCGGATGATAAAAAAACAATTTTGAAAGCGTTGGAAACACTAAATATTTTCATAAAAGATGAAGATAATGTCACACAAGACTATGCCATCAGAATAGATGATAATCTTTCTACTTCATTTTTTATTACAAATGAAGAAATCGTACTAAAAGAAATATCTGCACTTAACTTCAATGTTATAGCTTTAGCAGTTGCACAAAGTGTTGGTTTGGAAAAGTATGAAAAAAAACTGGATATTCTCTTTGCTAAAAGTCGAGATATTATTGAACTAACTCATAAATTTATATCAATCAGCCGTGGTCATATAATGAAATTTGCAAAACACTTAGTATTGACTCGCCATGATATGGTAGGCAATCTATTATTATTAGATAAACCAAATATATTATGGGACAATGAAGAAGCTGAACACTTATATAATTCATTGGCAAAAATCCTCGAATTACATGATAGACATGAAGTAGCCTTATCAAAACTCTCTCAGATACAAGAAGATGTTGTTCTTGTCATGGATATAATCAATCATAAAAGAAGTGAATTTTTAGAATGGATAATAATTATTTTGATTTTTATAGAAATTGTAATGGGAATTTTTCAAATGCTAAAATAATATTTTTAATATAGGCAGATTGAGTGTTTGCTTCCATGAAAACAATGGAAGCAAGTTGGTTTACAATAAAAAATAATTACTTCGTTATAGCAATATTTTCTTTTGCTTCACAAGCCTCAGGCTCAAAATCCATAGCTTTAGAGTTATCCATCAAAATCGGGATAAACAAAAGCGATACAAAAACCGCTGCAACCGTACCAGATATAAGCGCCACTCCAAGACCACCAAATATAGGATCACTTGCAAGAAGTGCGGAACCTAGTATAATGGCAATAGCAGTCAATGCTATTGGTTTTGCTCTAGTAGCAGCCGCAACTGCGATAGCTCTTCTTTTTGGTATACCATGACACTCCATGAGAGATTTTGCAAAGTCAATCAATAGTAATGAATTTCTCGAACTTATCCCCATTAGTGCGATGAAACCTATCAGAGAAGTTGCCGTCAAAAAGAATGTATCTGTTGTGACTATGTCAGCTACTAGATGTCCAAATATAACACCGATGATAGACAAAAATGAACCTAAAAGCACAATTCCGCTTAGTGCAAAACTTTTATAATAAATTACAAGCAATAAAAATATAAGCACAAGTGCAGCGATAAATGCACCGCCAAGATCTTTAAAAGTATCTAGTGTTACTTTCATCTCTCCATCCCATCGTAGCAAAAACTCTTCACCTGTTTTTTTGTCTTTCAAATTCAAATCAAACATATATGTTGACATGCCTGCAACTTTCGTTACTTCATAATTTTTACCAAAATGTTCTATCATTTGCTCTCTTGCATCAAGCAGTGGATAAACTTGTGACACCATATCTGTTTCTGCAACTACATTCATCATTTTATTTAGATTTTTATGCATGATTACAGGATTGTTTTCAACTTTTTGCAATGTTACAAGTTCGCTTACAGGTATTTGCATACCCATTTGATTCATAAGATTCAAAGATGATAACTTTAACATCACTTCATCTTCGCTCGATGATGCTATACTTTTACTCTCTTTATCCAATGATAAAAATATAGGTATTTGATCTGAATAGTCTTGGTTATTTTTTTGACCTACTACCATACCTTCAAAAGCAAGATAAAGTATGTTATTGAGTTGCTCTACGCTCACACCACTCTGCGCTATTCTCTCTTTATCTGGCACTAGTTGATATTTTTGATATATTTTATCTCCAACTATATCAACATCAACCAAGCCTTCTGTTTTACTCAATATACTTACGACTTCATTTGATATATTGCGTATCTTTTTATTGTCATTTCCATAAACTTCAACTACGATAGAAGCCATCGTAGGTGGTCCTGCTGGTTGCTCTATAAACTTAATAGATGTATTTTTTACTATTCGTTCACACTCTTTTTGGATAATTGGTCTTAGTCTTTGAACCATTAGATAAGACGGCTCATCTCTTTCATGCTTATCGGTCAAATTTACAGATATTTCAGCAACATTTTCACTTTGCTTCATTCCGCTTCCTTTAACAAGACCTGCATAATCCAAAGGCAATCCCTGACCTAAAAATAACTCTATATTTAAAACTTCTTTTTCTTTTTTTAATATATCTATAGCACACTGACTAATTTTATTTGTTTGCTCTATAGAAGTACCAGATGGTGCATCAACATAAAGTGAAAAAGTGTTATCACTTTTACCTGGTAGCATTTTAGCAAGCACTATCTTTGTTGGAAACATCAAGATAGCCAACGCAAAAGCTAGGGCAGTAAGCAACAAAACCATTTTTTTCTTTTTTGGTGTATCAAGGATATCATAAACAAAATCTTCAAACTTTTTCACTGTTTTGCTCCTTTGTTATGAGTATGTGTTGGTTTTTTAAGTAACTTCAATGCCAAATATGGTGTAAATATATATGCAACAAACAATGACGCCACTAGTGCAACTGGAACATTTAGTGGAATTGGTTTCATAAACGAGCCCATCATCCCTCCAACAAATCCCATAGGAACCATTGTAAGGATAATAGCAAGTGTTGCTATATTTGTTGGCGGTCCTATCTCATCCGTTGCTTCGACTAAAAGCTCTTCCATACTCTGATGATCAGATGTATGAGAGTGCAAGTGACGATGAATATTTTCTATAACTATAATTGCAGCATCTACTAATAGCCCCAAAGAGAGCAAGAATGCAAACAATGTAATACGATTAATCGTTTGCCCACCAAGATAAGCAATAAAAAGCGTAATTGCCAAAATAGCCGGAACAGTAAAAGTAACTATAAGAGACTCTCTCCACCCAAGAGCAAAAACAAGCATAATAGAAATAATGATGATAGTGATAATCAAATGATGCATAAGCTCATTAACTGCATTATCTGCCCTAACTCCATAATTTCTAGTGATAACATATCCTATACCACCATCTGATAGGGATTTTTCATTTTTATTTAAAACTTCTAACACATCATTGGAAACATTTACTGCATTTGTTCCTGCTAATTTCGAGATACTAAGTGTTGTTTGAGCCAACTCTTTTCCCATTTTTTCGTCACTATCATTTTTGAACACGATTGAAGCATTTTTAAAATTCTGAACATCGCCACCTTCTGTTACAGTAGCCACATCTCGTAAATATATAAGCGACCCGCCGTAATCAGCTACTGCTATATTGCCAACATCTTCGACATTTTCAATAGCATTTTTTATACCAAATACGATAAGCTGTCCATCATTTGTTCTACTTTTTACATCAGGAACATTGCTTGCAACAGATTTGACGCCTTGCATAATCTGCCCTAAAGATAAATTATATCCAGCGAGTTTATTTAAATCTACTTGAACATTGTATTGGGCTCTACGTTCTCCTTTTAGGGAGGTTTTAGAAACATTCTCAACTTCATTGATTTGTTGCTGGATAGATCTTACTTTGTTATATAAAGTAACTTGATTTACTTTTTTTGGATCTTTAACATAAAAAGCGACTGTTACTATAGGTATATCAATATCTATATCAAATGGTTTGATTAGTGGTTGCATAGCACCTTTTGGCAATTCATCCATATTTTGCATAACTTTATCATAAAGTTTCAAGTTAGAATCTTCTCTATTTTGACCAATATAATACATAACATTGACAACACCTACATTATCCATTGCCATACCATAGATATGCTCGATGCCTTTGATTTCTCTAAGTTTTCTCTCAAGCGGATTAACTATAACTTTTTCCACTTCGCTTGCTGTTGCACCAGGCATCATAACCATAACAGTTCCGCCACTAATGGCAATTTGTGGATCTTCTTCTCTCGGCATAATATTTAAAGATAGATAACCCATAAAAAGCAAAAATGCTCCCAAGAGTGCAGTTAGTGGATTTTTTAGAAAACCAAGAGCAAGTTTTCCTGAAACATCTTTAACTTTATATAAAATTCGTTCGCTCATTGGAAAACTTCTTATATTTTGATATTGACTCTAGCATACATGCCTGGATAAACCATTGCACTACCTCTGTCAAATTTTATTTTAATAGTAAACTTATGTGTCATAGGATTTGATGCTGGAATTATCGAAGAGATAACGCCTGTTGTTTTAAATCCAACAGAAGGAACCTCTACTCCAACTTCTTTTCCTATTTTAATATTTTTTAGATTACTCTCACCAACTTCAACCATAACTCTAAGTTTACTCATATCCGTCAAAACAAGTGCTGGCATACCAGGAGCTGCCATTTCGCCTTCATTTATTTTTTTGGCGACTATTATCCCATCATTTGGAGCTCTTACTTGAAGATAATTTTCTTGGGTTTCGGCAATTCTCACCATTTCTTTTTGATTTTTTGCAGCAAGTCTTAAATTTTCAAGATCATATCTTGATACCATCCCTTTTTTATAAAGTCTTTCATGTCTTGCTAAATTTAACAATATATTGTTAAGTTGATTTTTTTGCATAGCGATCGCGGAATTATTTTCTGTGGAATCTATGATATATAAAAGTTGTCCCCTTTTTACAAAATCACCTTCGCTTACAAACATTTTTTTAACATATCCCATATTTCTGCTTGTTAACATTTTTTGATTGTCTGAGATTACGCTACCACTTAGAGTCATATTTGCCCCAAATGTATAAATTGTGGCTAGTATCATTGCTAAAATTTTTATTTTCATACTCTATTCTCCTTGTTTTATTATAGTATCAAGTTCAAATGCTTTTGCATTATAATTGTTTTTTGTAGTAAGAAGTTTAAGCAGCACTTCAAGTTCTTTTGACTGCTTAACTAAAACATCTCCGATAGGAATCATTCCCTCTTTGTATTTCGCTAAATAATTCTCGTATATTTGTGAAGCGTATTTGAGTCTTACTTCATCGCTTCTAACCATCTCCAAACTACCCAATGCCTCACTTTGTAACCGTTTGACTTTTAACTCTGTTCCAGATTTTGCCATCTCGATTTGAGCTATAGTTTTATAATTTTCTATTTTTGCTTTTTGTAAATTCAAACTATCACTAAATCCATTAAATATATTCCAAGATGCTTGCACCCCAATAGTATAAAAGTCTTTTTCGCTAAAATCATTAAAGATAACATTGTCAGCACTTCCATACTCTACAAATGCACCTATGGTTGGGAAAAAAGAAGCTCTTTGAATCCATACAGCATCTTCAGTTATCTCAAGCCCAATAAGTGCTTTTTGAATATCAAAACTATTTGTTTCAATCTCTTTTTTTGTTGGAATATTCAAAGAAGCCATCTCATTGACTTTTTTTATTGACTCAACTTCTGTGCTTAATAAAAATGATAGATATTGATACGCAACTTCTCTATTTAGCTTAGCTTGAATTAGCATACTTTGTGCATCTGCTTTATGTGCTTGAACTTCTAGCAAATCGGTTTGTATCGCATAGCCTTCTTTAACCATCTCTTTTACGATTGATTCTAATCTATTTATATTATTATTAATGCTAGAAAGATTTGTAATATAGTTTTCTATAAGCGTGATATCATGAAATGTTTTTTTGGTTTCAAAAACTTTTTGAGCTACAACTTTTTCTTTATCAATTTTACTCATCTCATATAGTTTATGAGCTATATTGCTGTAAGCTGTTATTTTACCGCCAGTAAAAATTGGCACTTGATATGCAACTTTTGTAAGATAATGATTTCTGGCTTTTGGATAATTCAAATCATATGGTTGAATTAACAATACATTCGGATCTGCAGGGTTAAATTCTCCAGCACCAAAATCGCCAAAAGTCGCTTCTCTGCTTTGAAGTTTGAATCCAAAAACATTTCCAGCATCATCACTTCTCATAGCACTTAGTGTAACATCAATTTTACCAAACCTCATGGCGTTTGGTAGTTTTGACTCTATTTTCTTCATTTCTGAATCAAACTGAGCTATTTTAATCTCTAGATTTTTTTGTTTTAATATGTTTAATGCTTCTTTTAGCTCAAGATTTACTTCTCCTCCCCACAGTGGAAAAGCAAAAAACACGATTATGAGATATCTTCCCATCTTCATGTAAACTCCTTAATATAAAATATAATTGTTTAAAAATTTAAAAGAGTTCTATAAAATATTTAGATTATTAGATTGTTGCCGAAGCGACGCTTATGCATGCTTTTAATTTTGATAACTCTTCTAGTAACTCTTTTTTTATCTCACCATCAACTCTAACTATTGCTAAAGCTTGTTTTTTGTTGTCCCTTCCCAATCTAAAATCTGAAATATTTAGATTATGCGTAGCAATAATCTTACCAACTTCTCCTATAACACCTGGGGTGTCTGTATTTCTGAAAAATATCATAGCACCTTTAGGTTCTACGTCTAGTGCATAATCATCTATTTCGATTATTCTCTGTACAGTTGCATCAAAAACAGTACCTGATATAGTAAATATTCCATTTTGTGTAGTTAATTTAATTTTTAGTTTATTTAAAAAACCGCTTGAATTTGGTTTTGTTTCTTTGATTATCTCTATATCTCTATCTTTAGCTACAAACTCCGCATTAACATAATTTATTTGATCAGCTACAGATTCGCTAAGAACTCCAACTGTTACAAAAGTAGTTAATGACTCTATAAAGCCAGCAATTTCACCTTTTGCTGTAACTTTTATCGATTTTATAGCACTTTTATTTAATTGCGCAGCTAAGTTACCCATTTTTTGTGCGAGTTCCAAAAATGGTCTCATGAAATCAGGCAGCTCATTCTCTTTTATTGGCAAATTAAGAGCATTAGGAAAAGCAATATTTTTTGCTGCCATTATTGCGTTTTCAGCTGACTGAATTGCAATATTTTCTTGAGATTCAAGTGTATTTGCACCCAAATGTGGTGTTACTGTAACATTGTTAAGATCCAAGAGTGGATGACTTGTTGCTGGTTCTTTATTAAATACATCGATACCTGCTTTTGCAATTTTTCCAGATTTCAATCCTTCCAAAAGAGCATCTTCATCATAAAGACCACCTCTAGCACAGTTAATGAGTATTACGCCGTCTTTCATTTTAGCAATCTCTTTTGCACCTATCATTCCAACTGTTTCTTCTGTTTTTGGAGTATGAATAGTGATAATATCGCAAGCCAAAATATCATCAAAATTAGTAGTATAAGATACATCCAAATCTGTAGCTTTTGCAGGATTGATATATGGGTCATAAGCTATAACATCCATTTCGAAAGCTTTTGCTCTAACGCCGACACGAGAACCTATATTTCCAAAACCAATGATTCCAAGTTTTTTTCCAAAAAGCTCAGTACCATACCAATCTTGTCTTCTCCAAACTCTATCTATTTTCAAATTATTATGGGCATAAGGAAAACTTCTAGCACAAGAGAGCATATGTGTCATTGTAAGTTCAACAGCTGCTATTGTATTTGCAGTAGGAACATTCATTACAACTATTCCTTTTTTACTACAACCATCTATATCGACATTATCTACGCCAACACCAGCTCTTACTATTGATGTTAATTTTGTTCCATATTCTAAAAAGAACTCATCGACATCGGTAGAACTTCTAGTTATTGCCACATCGGCTTGTGGTAATATCTCTTTAACTAATTTATCTTTTGGCTCATCAGCTGCATTTATCATGATAATATCAGAGTCTTGCTCTAATATCTTTAATCCTTTTTCATGAATATGGTCACATACAACTATGGTTTTTTTTGACATTCTTTTGCCTCTATTGTTTTTTTAATTGATCTTTTAATGCATCACCAAGAGTCATACTATCATCTTGGTTATTGTTTACTTTGGCGATACTATCACTCTCTTGCTGTCTCTCTAGTCTTCTTACAGAAACTCTGATTTTATCGTTTGCTTCGTCAAGTAAAACTATAACTCCGCTTATCTCTTGACCTTTTTCAACTTCATCAAAATTCAATGGAGCTAAATCTTCAGTTCTGATAAGTGCGTCTACTTTGTTATCTAGTGATATAAATACACCGAAGTCTTTTTTATCTTTAACAGCTCCTGTTACTATATCACCAATTTTATGTGTAGATGCAAATTTTTTCAAAGGTGACTCTTCCAAAGCTTTTTTGCTCAAAGATATTTTGCCTGTTTTGATATCAAGGTTAATTATTTTTACCTCTACTTCATCGCCAACTTTTAGTGAATTCTTAGCATTCAAACTCTTATCCCAAGATATCTCTTGATTATGCAACAAGCCTTCTAGTGAATCTATTTTAACAAATGCACCAAAATCTGTTAAAGATGTTATAGTACCTTTTACGATATCGCCTGTTTTATGAGATGATGCAAAACTATCGATTGGTTTATCCATTAGATTTTTAGCACTTACTCTAAGTCTTTTTTTCTCTTTATCTACTTCGATTATTTCTACTTTGATAACTTCGCCAGATTTGATATAGTCACCAGGGTGTTTTACGTTTTTATCCCAAGATATTTCAGAAACATGCAAGAATGCTTCTAAATCATTACCCAAATCAACAAAAGCACCATAAGGCTCTATATTGCTTACTGTAGCATTAACTGTATCGCCTTTTGAAATTATTTTATCAATTTCATTCCAAGGATCATTACAAGCATCTTTCATAGACAATGATAAGTGTTTTTTCTTTTTATCATAATCAAGTGCAACAACATTTACTTTATCGCCTATTTTATAATATTTAGAAGGATTAACAGGACCTTTGTGTGATATGTGAGAATAATGAACCAATCCATCAACACCACCAACATCAACAAAAACGCCATAACTTGTAATCATTTTTATAGCACCTTCAACAATTATCTTCTCTTGAAGTAATTTTTCTGCTATTTCATCGATTTTGCCATTTTCTCTATCTATCAATTCTTTTCTAGATACAACAACAGAACCTCTGTCTTTATCAACTTTTGTAATTATTGCTTTTACTTTTTTACCAGTTGGATCAGTTTTTTGGTTAAAATAAGCCAATGCTCTTGGCATAAAGAACTCCATACCATCACACTCAATTATGTAACCGCCTTTGTTCTTTTTAGTAACAACACCCTCTATTTGGTATTCATTTGTTTCATCATAACTATCTATAAAAGAGTTTAGAGCTTCTCTTTTTTTAGCCATTTCATAAGAAACAACAGGTCTTTCACCTCTATTGCCAGTTACAACAACACTTATTTTATCGCCCTCTTTAAACAACAAAGACCCATCTTCTTTGTTTTTCAATTGATCAAGATTGATTATCGCTTCTTTTTTTCTTCCTATGTCAATTAATGCTTGATTTTCATTTTCATTAATTTTTACAATTTTTCCGTCAACCAAGTCATTACTTGAATCTTCTTTTTTGAATGATTCTTCAAGCATTGCCCCAAAATCAACATCTTCTATTTCGATATCTTCGAATTTCATACCGCTTTCCTTATATTTGCCTAATGTGGCAAGTATTATACTATAAATAATTTAAAGTAGTTTATTTTAATATTTTTATTTTATTAATTACATCGTCAACTACCCAATCAGGTGTTGATGCTCCAGCAGTTACGCCACAATATTCTTTATTTTTGAACCAGTCTAAATTTAATTCTGTTACATTTTCAATCAAGTAACTTTCGCTGCAATACATTTTACAAATAGAGTGAAGTTGTTTTGTATTAGAAGAGTGTTTTCCACCAATTATTATCATAATATCTGCTTTTTTTGCCAACTTTGCTGCAGCATCTTGATTTTCAAAAGTTGCATTACATATAGTATTAAAAACTCTTACTTCTTTTGAATTTAGTATAAGTGCATGAACTATCTTCATAAAATCTTCATGCTTTCTCGTAGTTTGGGCAACAACAGCAACTTTGTTTTTTATATCTAAATCTTTTATTTTATCAACATTATCTACAACAAAAACCCTCGTTTCATCTACTCCATAGCTCATTACGCCTTTTATTTCTGGGTGATTAATATCCCCAAAAATCAATATATCATACCCCTCTTCACTCATCTGTTTTACTATTTGCTGAGGAGTTGTAACATAAGGACAAGTTGCATCTATAATGCTATTGTTTTGTTCTTTTAATTTTTCTAACTCTTTTTTTGGAATGCCATGTGTTCTTATGACGATAGTTTCATTTGGAGCAATATCACTAAAATTTTCAACCAAACCTATACCATAACTATTTTTAAGTCTATCAATCTCATCTTTGTTGTGTATCAATGGTCCGTAAGTTTTACTTTTTGGATGTGATTCTGCTATTTTTATAGCCCGTTTTACACCAAAACAAAAACCATACGAAGAAGCGATTTCTATTTTCATTTTTCTACTTTTGTAATTTTGCCTAGTATGTCAAAAAAATTAGGAAAAGATGTATTTATACAATCAATATCTTCTATCTCCATTCCGCACAAAAGCCCTGCGATTGCAAAACTCATAGCAACTCTATGATCTCCAAAACTATTGATTGTACTTCGTTTAAGTTCTCCACCTGTTATCTCATAACCATCTTCAAACTCTTCACATGAAATCTCACACCGTTTTAAACCTGACAATACAGAGCTTATACGATCACTCTCTTTGGCCCTAAGTTCTTTTGCATTACTTACCTTGCTACTACCATTAGCACAAGCCATAGCGATAGATAAAGCTGGAAGTTCGTCAATAAGCCAAGCTATATTTTGACTTACATTAACTCCATTTAATTTTCCATTATAACTAACTACTATATCCCCCATAGGTTCATACAGATCAGTTTTTAACTCATATTTTATATCAGCGCCCATGGCTTCAAGAACTTTATATGCCTCTATCCTAGTTGGATTTAAAGTCATATTGACTAGTCTTATTTTGGAATTTGGAACAATGGATGCAGCAACTGCAAAGAAAAATCCACTTGAAGGATCGCTAGGTACTGTTATATTTAAAGGCTCTAAAGGCTTAGAGATGGGATGAATTTCTATCCAACCATCACTATTGGTGCTTATTTTTGCTCCCATGCCGCGGAGCATTCTCTCTGTATGGTCACGAGAAAGAAGATGTTCTTTATAATAAGATATTCCGTTCGCATGTAGTCCAGCTAAAATTAAAGCTGATTTTACTTGCGCCGAATCTATAGGTGAGTCATACTCGAAAGCTTTTAGATTTCCACCTCTTATAAAAAGTGGTGCTAGATTTCCATTTTCTCTTCCATCTATCACAGCACCTATACTTTTAAGAGGATCTACAACTCTTTTCATTGGACGAGATCTCAAATACTTATCCCCCGTCAAAACAAATGCACCATCGATACTAGAGAGAAGTCCACAATAAAGCCTCATTCCAGTCCCTGCATTTCCGCAATCTAGTATATCAGTTGGTTCGATTATTTTAGCTGGTGGAGTAATGGTTATAGTATTGCCATTTTTTTCTATATTGGCACCTAGCATACTAGCGATATTTAGAGAATTTAGCGTGTCTTCTGCTTGTAAAAAATTGGTTATGTGAGATGGTTTATCACTAAGCAATGAAAACATTGCACATCTATGTGAGATTGACTTATCAGTTGATATATCATCGCAAATTATATCAAAATGATTTGATGTTGGATATATCAAAGCTTTTTTCATCTCAACACTGCTCCAGCTTTTTGGATTAGAGAATCTAGTATTTTATTCATAGCCTCTTCAAGTTCATTGTCTTCTAAAGTTTTTTCAAGTGATTGAATTACAAAACGTATAGTTAAGCTTTGTTTGTCTCCTAGAGATGTATCCGAATATAAATCAACAGGGTAAAAACTATGCAACTTATCGCATCCAATCTCTTCTATAATCTCTTTGATATTAGCAAAACTCATATCTTTATCTACCAAGATACTCAAATCTTTTATATTTGATTGGAACTTAGAAATTTCAGTCGCCAAAATGTGTTTTTGTGCCAAAGCACTCATATCAATTTCTGCCATGAATGTATCACTCAAATCAAAATCTTCTTGTGCTTGTGGATGTAGTTTGGATACAAATCCACAAACTTTATTGTCAATAACAATATTGGCACTTTGATAAGGATGCAAAAGAGCATTTTTAAAGCTACATGATTTCAAATCAAAACTGCCTATAGCAAAACCTATTTTTTGTAAAAATGTACTCATATCCATATTTGATGGTTTTCCATGATTGGATACATTTTCAAGTTCTCGCTGTCCACTCCAAACAAAAGCAATCTTTTGGCTCTCAACTCTATCACTATCAAATACAGAACCTATTTCAAAAAGTGGTATTATCTTTTTAGAATAATTTGAATTTCTTTTTGCTGATAGTAACATATTTAACAAAAGTGTACTTCTTAGAGTATTTAGCTCTGCAACTATCGGATTTAATAACTCAAATTCACTTTTTAAATTATCAAAATCGTATTTTTCTTGGAGAGATGAATCCGAAAAAACATAACTGATTGTTTCATAAAATCCACTAGCTACTGCACGATTTCTTATCTGTTTTTTAAGTCTATACTCAAATATTTTACTATCTCTATGAGTATTTTCTTTGATTTTTAGAGGTTTTGCTTCAATAGTATCGATACCTATGATTCTAAGTACCTCTTCTGCAATATCTTGTATATTTGTAATATCTGGTCTAAATTGAGGTATCGTGATACCCAATACATTTTCAATTTTTGAAGATACTTTAAAACCTAATCTGCTCAATATGCTTGTAACAGTGCTTTTATCTAAATCTTGTCCTATGATAGAAGCAAGCTCTAAACAATCTATCAAAATTGTTCTATCTTCAATATTTACTTTATGACTCAACACACCATCATAAAAATCCAAAATTTCATATTTTGACAAAATGTTTGTTGCGTACAAAATACCAGACTCTAAATTTGGATTACTTCCTCTAGATGTATTATAAAAAATTGGATCTTTATCTATTTTTTTATCACTTATAACATCATTTAAAATATTTGGATTTATATATTGTGCGATTAAAATTATCTGTTCTGTTTTAGCATTTGCGATACCATCTTTGTCTTGTGATACACCAATGATTGATGTTTTGCCAAAAGAATTTTTAACAATATTTAAATCGTCTTGAGTTTTGTCTATATCAATATTGATTTTGTCTTCATCATTTTTGAAATAATTTGCATCAAATGCCCATAAAACAATACCTGTTGTATGCATTATGTATTGCAACATATTTTGAATATTATCTTGCGTAAATAAACCAGCTGCGGATAATTGAATTAGACACAATAATGGCAATTTATGTTCACTATCTTGCGTTGCAAGCTTTATTTCTACTGATGCGTCCATCTCGCTATTTATATTCAAAGCTACTTCTCTAGAAATTCCAAGTTTAACTTTTTTGCTGATATTTTCTTCTTTTATCTCGATAAGATCTTTTCCAAAATAAGCACTCAAATCTCTAGCAACACCATAAACACTCAAACAATCGCCACGATTTGGAGTAATTTCAAGCTCAAATAAAGTATCGTTCAATAAAGCAAATTCACTTAAATCTTTGCCAAGTTCAAGCTCTCCTATACTTTCATCAAGAATCATTATGCCACTTCCGACACTTGGCAATCCAAGTTCATCAGCAGAACAAATCATACCATCGCTCTCAACGCCTCTTAGTTTTGTTGGTTTTATCTCCAATCCGTCTGGCATCACGGCACCTATTGTAGCAACTGCAACATATTTTGCATACACAACATTAGCTGCACCACAAACAATTTGTCTCTTTCCAAACCCCAAATCAACACTACAAACATTTAGCTTATCTGCATCTGGATGCTTTTCGCAAGATATAATTTCACCTACAACAATTTTATTTGGTATATTAAACTTTTTTATACTAGCTAGCTCTAATCCTATCGCATTAAAAGCAACACACAGCTCATCGTCACTTGTCTCTTTTATATCTATAAATTCATTTAACCAATTTCTAGTAACTATCATCTAAACTGCTCCAACAATCTTATATCTCCTTCAAACAATGATCTTAAATCTGGTATCTTGTGAAGCAACATCGCAAATCTCTCTACACCTAAACCAAAAGCATATCCGCTTACATTTTCATACTCTACTGCTTTAAATACATTTGGATCTACTATCCCGCATCCCAAAACTTCGAGCCATCCAGTATGCGAGCAAACTCTACAACCATCTCCACCACAAAATATACATGAGATATCTGCTTCTGCTGAAGGCTCGGTAAACGGGAAGAAACTAGGTCTAAACCTAACTTCAACACTGCCAAACATATGTTGCAAAAAGTCCGTTAGGATAGATTTTAGATTTGCAAAGCTTACTTCGCCTTTATCTTCTACGACAAGCCCTTCAACTTGATGAAACATTGGTGTATGAGTGAGATCATAATCTCTTCTAAAAACTGATCCTGGGGCAATCATCCTAATTGGTGGTTTAGATGAGAGCATTTTTCTTATCTGTACAGGTGATGTGTGTGTACGAAGAAGCTTGCTATCTCCAAAATAAAAAGTATCTTGCATATCTCTTGCAGGATGATGTTTTGGTAAATTTAATGCCTCAAAGTTATGAAAATCATCTTCGACCATAGGTCCATTTTCCACAGAAAAATTGAGTGCTACAAAATACTCTATAATCTTATCCATAGTTTCTGCTACTGGATGCAAAGCACCCTTGTTTGAAACACCGCCATATAGACTCATATCTATCTTTTCACTTTTGAGTTTCTCTTCTAAAAGTGCTTTTTTCAAATTTGCATAATGACTATCAAAGCTCGTTTGAAGTCTCTCTTTTGCCGTATTTAGCCCTTGTGCAAAATCTTTTTTCTCTTCTGCACTCAAAGTGGCTAATTTTATAAACTCCCCAGCAAGAACTCCCTTCTTGCCAAATATATCAATTCTAATTTTCTCTATCTCTTCGATATTTTTACAAGAGAGTATTTTTTTTTCCAATATGTCCAAATCTTCCATTTAAGTCCTAATCGATAAGCTATCTGAATTTAAAAGATTGTATCAAAATCTTACTGATAAAATGGTTTTAAAGCATATATTTGTGATATAATAATTGTAGAAAAAACCCAATTAGGAGATAGTGATATGTGTATATTTTGCAAAATTGTAAGTGGAGAGATTCCTAGCAATAGCGTGCATGAAAATGAGGATTTTATGGCATTTCATGATTTACATCCAAAAGCTCCTGTGCATATACTTATCATACCAAAAAAGCATTTTTCATCTTTCGATGATGTCACACCTGAAACTATGGCAAAAATGACTACTTTTATGCAAGAGGTTGCAAAAAAAATGGGTTTAAATGAATCTGGATATAGACTTGTTACAAATATAGGAAAAGATGGCGGACAAGAAGTCTTCCATCTTCATTTCCATCTACTTGGTGGCGGAAAACTTGCGTGGGATCATCATCACGAAAATAGCCATAAGAGTATCTAAAATATCGTCATTCCTGCAAATATGGTCAATTCTACCATTTATGTAAACGCAGGAATCAACCTCTCTCCTGTAAAATTATCACGCATTAAAACAATCTCAAAGGCAAAATAAATTTTTATAAAAAAATTAATTAACAAATCTTGTTTCACTAGATGTATCAGACTGATCTGCATTCTTCGGCTTTTCTGGAATAATAGCTAATTTCATATTCTTTTCTAAATGCTTCCAGTCATCAAACCCACCTTTTAGCAAAGAAGATAAATGTATACAATATTTATGCCCTTTAATATCTTCACCAAATAAGTAATTTGGAAATACATAATCATCAACCTCCGGTATACGTGTTATATCTATTAACGTGTAACCTAATTTTTTTGCATCTTCCTCAGAAATAGCATCAGTAAAAACATAAGCTGTAAATTCTTTCCATTTTTGGGTTTTAAAGATATTTTCATCTGTTTTTATTTTAGCAAGCTTTTGAATCAAATTATTTAAGTACTCATTATCAACTTTATAAAAACTACTTGAAATATTAATTAGGTGACAATCGATAAATTCAAACCAATCTATTCTATGAGTATAAATTGTTTTGTAATTCATTGTATGTTCTATTTCTTCAATCAATTTTATCACTTTTTTGCATGCCAAATCAATATAACCAACTTCATTAAATATAATATTAAAGATATTTATTGAGTTATCTATAGCTTCGGCTCTCTGTGTGTATTCTTCCAAGGTAATGCTTTCTATTTTTCTACGCCATGCACTAGCCCTATAAGTACCAAGTATGCCCTTTACTTCTACATTATTATTTTGCCAATCTTTCGTTTTTTCAAGTACAATCTCATATTTGTGTTGATAAAGCAAAGAAAGAAAATAGCTACCAATTATTCTTATAAGAAATTTTTTAGAGTCATTTAAGCAAATTTCATCAGAGTTGTTTTTATCAGAGTTATTTTTATCAGATAGCATCTTGCTATAAATCTGTTCTGCTTTTGCGTACTCTTTAAAAATAAAAAAGTATATTTTTGCCATTAACTCCATAGTTACATAATCATTGCTCTTAATTTCTAATGCTTTTTCATAAGATTTTAAGGCACCACTATTATCTTTTAGCCCAGCGTACAATCTGCCTAATGACCTATGAAATATATATTCATTGCAATAAATCTCCTGCCCATTCTTAAACTCGCGAAAAAGCTCAGATGCAATATTGGGATCTATTTTATAGCCGTTGAATGATTGATTCAATTTATTCACCATGATTTTCAAGTTAGGATCAATATTTCTAGGTATAAACTTAATATTTAGTTCATTTACGCCATCCTTATCTTGAATCCGATCTATTTCCTGCGAATGTATTTTGACTGAATTTATTTGTTCTTGAATCGAACTTCGCATCTCAATATTTTTTGGAGAGCTTAGCAATAGTTCCCTAATAGATGAACTTAGATTGAAAACTTCAATATCATTTATACTATTTCTAGCAATTAAACTAGTTTTTGATAATTCATGAATTCCTTGATATATATCATCAAGGGATAAACCTAATAGTATCCCCAATTTAGATCTATTCAGATTCGATTCTACAAATAATGCTTCTAGTATTTTAATAGAGTTTTCAGATAATTTGTCTATCAAATTTTGGAATGAAAAATCTGCAATCATCTTTGTTGATTTGTCAATGGAAGTCGGTAATCCATTGCCAGATATATATAAATCTAACGTCAATCTAATTGCCAAAGGATTGAAATGACATTGCTCTACGACCTTTTTGTAGTCATCTTCAGATAGAGCATCTTGACCGCTTTTTGATATGTATGTTTTAGCTAAATGTATTGCTGACTTTTCATTAAGATTTTTTAGTGAGATAATACTAGCTGATGAAATAGATATTCTGCTTGTAACAAGAAGTCTCCATTCTCTAGGTAAAGACAAGTTAAATTCTTCGAATGATTCGTGATAATCACGAATCAATGTCTCTAAATTATCTATAAAAATTAAAAGTTTTTTATTTTCATATTTTTTAAAGAGTTCCTCTAGGGTAAATAATGAATCGTTGAAAATTCTATTAATTTCTATTTTTAATGAATTTTTTACTTCTTCAATTGTTTCTATAGCCTTTAATTTCTCTATACCATATTGTGTTAATTTTTCTAATTTCATATCAAGAAAAACGATACCTTCACACCAATCCAAAGTTTCTTCTCGCAAAATCATGCTGTTTAATAAATCTAAAACTAGTGCTGTTTTACCAATTCCTCCTGATGCCACAATTCCTATAGTTGGGATTCTTGGATTTTCTAATAATTTTAATAATTCTTGCTCTTCTATCTTCCTTCCCACTAACCCAGTAATTGAATGTTCAAGCTTTTTTGGAAGATTATTTTTTATAATATCTTCAGAAATTTCTTGCAACCATTCTTCTGGAGGATCTTCTATTTGTCCTTTTTCTGCCGAAATAAGTGCTTTTTTTACATCTTCTAAGCCAATAATTTCAATTAATGAGTTTGATGCGACTGTAGCAATTTTATACCAATGTTCATCACGAAAAACTCTATTTGGGTGAGCAATAATATTTCTAATTGCATATATATCGTGTGTTACAAATAGCTCTCTTAATGCCTTGATATACTGATGCATGCTAGTATTGTGTGTTGCCTCCAAAGCAAAATTAAAAAGTTCATCCAAATATGTTGCGCCAATTAATTCTTTTAAATTATTTTTGTCTATTATTCGATTACTTCTATCAAGAATATTGTCAACTGTTTTATTTGGTAAAGTATCAATTTCAGGTTTTTGTTTAATGACATAAGAACCCAAACTTTCTTCCAATTGATACAAAACCATTGTAGCTTTACGTTTATTCATTTTTAACATATTTGAGTCCTATTGCGCTTTTAAATTTAATTATAATTTTCTATCCAGCTCTTCATCCACTCTATCTGCTCTTCAACTCTAATGGTTGCTGTTCCACCTTTGCTTGTTCTAGCATTCATAGAGTTATGATTGTTCAACACTTCAAGCACATCTGCTTGTATGCGTGGTTCGATGCTTTGTAGTTGTTTCACATCAAGTTCTGATATATCCACACCCTGCTCTTCAGCCATATTTACTACATTTCCTACTATATGATACGCATCACGAAAAGCAATTCCTGCTTTTTTGACTAGATAGTCTGCGAGATCCGTAGCACTTAGATGTCCTACCATGCAAGCACGAGCCATATTTTCTACATTGACTTTAGTTAAACTCATCATTTCATTTAAAACTTTTAGTGAAAGAGTAGCGGTTTTTACACTATCAAAAACACCCTCTTTGTCCTCTTGCATATCTTTGTTGTATGCAAGTGGTAAGCCTTTCATAACTGTCAAAAGTCCTACTAAGTTACCATTTACTCTACCTGTTTTACCTCGTAAAAGCTCTGGAATATCTGGATTTTTCTTTTGTGGCATGATAGAACTTCCTGTCGCGTGTCTATCGTCGAGAGTTATCCAGCGAAACTCACTACTACTCCAAAGTATCAGCTCTTCACTAAGACGACTTATATGCATCATCATAGTTGATATATTGAACAGTATCTCAAGTGCAAAGTCACGGTCACTAACAGTATCAAGACAATTCAGCGTAGGCTCTTTGAATCCTAGCTTTTTAGCTGTGATATCTCTATCTATCGGATGAGGAGTTCCGGCAAGTGCCGCACACCCGATGGGAGAGTAATTGTTTCTCTCATAACTACTCATAAATCTTTCATAATCTCTTTTAAACATAGATGCATAAGCCATCATATGATAGCCAAAATTTATAGGCTGAGCGTGTTGCAAGTGCGTCATACCAGGCAGTAGTGTCGTTGTGTTTTTTGAAGCAATATCTATAAGGGTTTTTATATTTTCTATCAACAATTTAGCCAAAATAAGCGAGTTTTTTTGAACATATAGTCTAAAATCAAGCGCCACTTGGTCATTTCTACTTCTAGCGGTATGAAGTCTTTTGCCTGCATCGCCTATCTTGCTTGTCAAATATCCCTCTATCGCCATGTGGATATCTTCATCATCTCTATCTAAACTAAAAGTTCCATTTTCTATTTCACTAAGTATCTCTTTTAGTCCACGTTCGATCAAAATATAATCATCGTTTGAAATGATACCTTGGGATGAAAGCATAAAGGCATGAGCCAAAGAACCTTCTATATCCTCTCTGAAAAGTAGTTTATCAAATGGAAGTGAATTGTTAAGCTCTCTTAAAAGCTCACTGCTTGCCTCACTAATTCTAGCTGATGCGATTTTTTTTGACATATTGTTATCCAAATCTTAAAAGTTAATATAGTATTTTA
The DNA here is from genome assembly GCA_001493195.1 of Sulfurovum sp. enrichment culture clone C5. Taxonomy (GTDB): domain Bacteria; phylum Campylobacterota; class Campylobacteria; order Campylobacterales; family Sulfurovaceae; genus BN30871. The sequence goes on from FAXN01000046.1 coordinate 36,997, forward strand.
TCCAATACTCTATTTATAGTTGTTTTAATAATTTCACATTTTATTCACGTATTTTGTAGTACAATATTATGTTTGTTCTGTTAAAATAGCGTGCGATTTTCAAAAGGAGATATATTCATCATGGATAAACTATATATTGTGGTTATTGCATTTTTTTTAAATTTCTCTTTTGCTGATAATAATATTACTTTTAGTTCTTGCAAAACTCTTGATAGCAATGAAACTTGCAAAGATGACATATTGCCACCAGATACCAACTCATCAAATTTTGAAGAAGAGTTTGGAGATACAAACAAGAGTGCTACTTTTGATCCATTTGAAAAATACAACAGAGTTATGACAAGTTTCAATGATAAACTTTATGTAAATGTACTAGATCCAGTTGCTAGAGGATACTCAAATACAGTTCCAGAAGGTGGAAGAGTTGCTGTAAGCAATTTTATAAAAAACATATACTATCCAGTTAGATTTTCTAACAATGTATTGCAATTTAAATTTAAAAATGCAACAAAAGAGACTGGTAGATTTATAGTCAATAGTACTTTTGGGATTCTAGGATTTTTCGATCCTGCAAAAACAAACTTAGGTTGGGAAGAAAGCAATGAAGATTTTGGACAAACACTTGGTTTTTATGGCTTACCAGAAGGACCACACATAGTTTGGCCTTTCATCGGTCCATCAAATTTAAGAGATACTTTTGGGATAGTCGGAGATACCTATCTAAACCCATTATCAAATACAAAATACCATAGCATAAATTATAAAATACCTCAAAATAGACTTCAAGAGGCTGGCATTTATAGTTATGAAAAACTAAATCAAACATCTTTGCACTTAGGAGAATATGAGTCAATCAAAAAAGATGCGATAGACTTATATCCTTTTTTAAGAGATGCTTACACACAAAATAGAATAGAAAAAATAAAAGAGTAGGAACAGGAATGAAGAATATTATAAAACTAGCAATTATGGCTTTACTATTGAGTATGCCAGCTTTTGCATTTAAACAAAATGATATTGAAAGTGGAATGAAAAGTAAAATTGATAAGGTTTTGGTTGTTTTAAAGAAAAAAGAGTCAAACACACAAAAAGGTCAACAAATCATATCGGTTATGGATCCAGTTTTTGACTATAACCTGATGTCAAAGCTATCGCTAGGAAGCAATACATGGTCTTCATTGAGTCCAAATCAACAAAAAGAGTTCATGAAGCTTTTTGTAGCCAAGCTAAAACAATCTTATATAGATAAGCTTGACTTGTACCACAATCAAATAGTTGTATACAAAGGTGTTAAACCATATCAAAATGGCAGACTACAACTCCAAACTGAATTATCAGGCAAAGGCGAAACATATAAAATAAATTACAACTTTTATAATAATAATGGAAATTGGCTCATCTATGATGTAGTGCTTGATGGAGTTAGTATAGTTCAAACATATCGCCAACAATTCGCTGGCATCCTAAAAGAAAAGAACTTTGATCAACTACTTGTACAGCTAAAAACAAAGAAATAATCACATTTTTAGTAAAAAAGTAATAAAATATTTTTTCTACAATAAAAGGATAACCAACGAATAGTCATTCAAGTGAAATAAAACTTATTTTATTTAGTTTTTTAGCGCTCATCGCTATTGGTGCTATTTTGCTTTTACTGCCTATATCTCACAATGGTTATCTAAGCCCAATCGATGCACTATTTACTTCCACATCTGCTGTATGCGTAACTGGTCTGATAGTCAAAGATACTGCCAATGATTTTACTATCTTTGGACAAAGTGTTATCATAGTTCTCATCCAAATTGGCGGTATTGGATATATGGCAGCTGTTACATTTTTGGCGATTGTATCGAAACAAAAACTTTCACACAGAGATAGAGTGCTACTAAAAGAATCGTTAAACTACCCAGATATGAAAGGGCTTGTTAGGTTTTTAAAAATCGTTTTCGCTTCTATCATACTCATTGAAATCATAGGTGCGATCATACTCACACTTAGATTTTTATATGATATGCCAGCAGATCAAGCAGTTTGGTTTGGACTTTTTCACTCTATATCAGCTTTTAATAATGCTGGTTTTTCTCTTTTTGATGATAATCTCATGAGATATAGCGGTGACATTACCATAAATATAACCATGCCTATCTTAATCATCACTGGTGGTCTTGGATATATGGTTCTTATCGAGCTAAGAAATTATTATAAAAAAGATACAAAAAGATTATCAACTCATACAAAACTTGTACTTAGTATGTATTTGTTGCTTATTTTGATAGGAATGGTTCTGTTGTTATCTTTGGAATGGAATGCTGCTTTTAAAAATATGGGTATAGGCGAAAAGATATTAGCTGCATGGTTCACATCGGTAAACTATAGAACGGCTGGTTTTAATACTATTGATTTATCAAAACTAACCGATGCAAATCTATTTTTTGCAACATTCTTTATGATGACAGGAGGCGGTCCAGGTGGAACAGCAGGTGGTATCAAAGTAATTCCTGTAGCACTTGCCGTGATAGGAACATGGTATGCACTAAAAGGTGATGACAATGTGCATATATTTAAAAGATCTATATCTCACTACAATATAAACAAAGCCTATGCGATGATTTTTTTAGCTTCCATATATGTGGTTATTTCCACCATCATCCTAAGCGAATCAGAACATCTTCCATTTTTGAGAACTTTATTTGAAACTTGTTCTGCATTTGGAACAGTTGGTGTTTCTACTGGCAATGGAGGAGTATTGAGTTATAGTGCGTTATTTACCAATGTTGGTAAAATGAATATTATGCTACTTATGTTAGCAGGTAGGATTGGTGTTTTTGCATTTACAGTTGCAATTATAGGAAAATTTGAAAAAAGCAGAATAAAATATGCAGAAGGGAGAGTTGTGTTATGAAGCAATACGTAGTTATAGGATTGGGTAAATTTGGTTACCACGTGGCAAAAGGTCTTGGTCAACAAGGTGCTAGTGTTATAGGTATAGATACGGATGAAGAACATATAAGAGAAGTTAGTGAGTATATAGAAGAGGCTATAAGCTTGGATTCTACCGACAAACATGCACTTGAAGAAGCTGGAGTGAGGGATGCTGATGTTGGAATTGTGAGTATCGGAGAAGATATAGAAGCAAGTATATTGACTGTTATGGCATTAAAAGAGCTTAATGTAAAAAAAATAATTGCGAAAGCAACAAGTCAAGTTCATGGAAAAATACTCTCCAAAATAGGAGCAGATAATATCATCTATCCAGAAAGACAAGTGGCAAAGAAAATAGTTAAAAATCTCATAGAACATACGATGATATATGAAACTATAGATTTATCTATCACTATGAAAATTGCAAAAATGATTGTGCCTGAGATTTGGGTGGGGACATCCATACTTTCTGGAGTTTTTGAAGAAAAGTACAATGTAAAACCTATCGCTTATAAACATCATGGTATTTGGCATACAAAATTTGAAAGTGACGATATACTCGAAAGTGGTGATATAGTAGTTCTTTTAGGAAATAATGACGATATAGAAGCTCTCAGCAAAGGAGTTTGATTCTATATCTTTTGAGTTAGTTTATCTTTTATAAGGAACTGGTTTGTATCCCTCTTGCATCAGTCTAACCATCCCACCTTGCAAATTTATGATATCATAATCATTATCTAGTATTTTTGCGATAGCACCTGTTCTAGCTCCTGTTCTGCAAATAATCGCAAATTTTTCATTTTTCTTGATTATTTTGTTTAGCTTTGCTCTAAATGCAGCCTCTTTTGCTTCGCCTCGCTCATCAAAAAACATAATCGTGTATGCACCTTTGATGACACCTGTACTTGCCCACTCACCTGAAGTTCTAACATCGATAATTTTTATATTTTTACCTAAAAATGCTTTACTTGCAACAACATTTGTTACATCGGCATTTGCTAATGCCATGGTTGCTATAAGAGCCAATAATATTTTTTTCATTTCTACATATTCCTTTTATAATTTATAATTTTAAAAAAAGAATTTTAGCCAAAAAGTGTTAATTGGTGGTTAATGAATAAAAAGAAAAAATTTATATATAAATTTATTGGATTTTGTTGGCTACAGTAAAATAGCAGACGCAACCTACTGTAACCAATGATTGGCTCTTTTACAATGCTACTGTTATCAAATCAAAGTGGCTCACACATCCTGGCGGTGCAATGAATCCAACTTCAGCAAGAGGCAACCCATCTATGGAAGCAGACGAGACAATTGCCCCGATAAATGGCTTAACGGATCCGCCTTTCATTTTTGGACCACCAACCCACCAGTTGTTTCTGCTTCGTGCACTGTGTCCTTGTGCGAAGAGTACATTTTTGACAACCCAAATTTTTTTAGCAGATTTAAATGTAAGTGTGCCGTAAATGGCGAAATTGAGCTTATCGGGATAACTGTCAAATGTATCGCAAGCGGCGACAACACCTGTGTCTGCAATTTGCTTGAACCATTTTGCAACCTTTTCGGAACCATGTCTTCCTGCTTTTATATTAAGCTTATCATCTCCAGAAACTGTAACACCGCCATAGGGCTGACCATCTGATATCGAATAGTCTATCACATCAAATGATTTAATCTTAATTCCTGTTAAACTGAGTTGAAGGTAATTGTCGTGTTCTGTTGCCATAATTGTATCCTTTTATACTGTTGTATATTGGGGACTGAATCTTATGTCATCTCCAAGTCAATAAGTCCAAAACTAGCTTGAAGATATTAAAATCATAAAAATTATAACATAAAGATTATAATATTGAAAACTTTTTTTTATTTAATGCTATATGTTAAGCTTCTATAGTTTAGTCATTAAGGAACATGTCTTCTCAGCTCTATCTTTGGATTATGTTCTCTACAGCAACTATTTGTCGTAAAAGAGTAAACTTTTCCCAAATCATCAGTAATATTAACAACACATGAAAAAGCATAGCCCCAAATATTTTTATAAAGTTTTTCTAACTCTTTTGCTTCGCGATTAAAATTTAATTCAATTGAAACTTTTTTAATGTGTTCATTTCCTATACCACGAAGTTGCAATTGTCTCTCTAGAAAATCTTTGTAATATAAGGCAGTATATTCTGCATTTATTTGAGTAGGTTCTATTATATTTGAAAGCAAATCAAATTTGATATTTTTTATACCCAGTGAACATGCTTGTTTATACAGTTTTCCCAAAGCCCAATATCCATCAATATCATTATTTCTAGAAATAAAATTAAAAGCTACTACTGCTGATAAATCTTTTAATAATTTTCGTTTTGGCATTTTGTCTTTATCTCTATTTATTTCCATTATCCTAGGTAAAAATGCGCAAATACGTGCTTCTTCGACTAAAATTTCTGCACATCTTATGGGATTTGCCTGCAAAATCAAATGTTCTCCAGAAACTTTAAAAACATTTAGACTGCTACAAACTTTTTGCCAATTATCCAAAGACTTTCTTGGAACAAGTTTATCATTTGAGGCTTGAATATAAGTTGTTCTAATATCAAGTTTTTTACCAATTGATTTAAGCTGTCTAATTTCTTTTAATCTATAAAAGATTACATTAGGTGAGACTTTTTTAATTGATCTTTTGAACAAATCAATGGTTTCATTCTTGACAGAAAATCCTAAAAAAAATATTTTAATCAACAAACTAGGTATTGGCAAATCAAATATTCTACCACTTGGGATAAATCTCAACAATAAAGGTCTAGGATTTTCTAAAAATGTTGCTGCTAAAATTAGGGATTTTAAGTGTGTTGGTTTTGTCAATGCAATATTATAAGCTATGTTACCAGAAAAAGATTCGGCAAGTAAAATAAAATCTTCTTGTGGTAGAAGTGATATTACATATTTTGTCAGTTCATCATATGATTGCTCTTTGTCTAAATCATAATTGATGATTTTTACTTTTATCGAACTAGGCATAGCTTCTATTAATGGTTTAAATAATTCGCCTGTTCCATCAAGACCAGGCAATAAAACAATTTTCATTTTTACAATTAACCTTTCAGTCTTTCCCATTAAGACAACTAGAACTATTTATCAAATATGTCTTATTTTCTCATACTCATCTATGGCATCTGTATCTATTTCTATTTTTACAGGTTCAGCCCAATGGGCATTACTGCCTATTTTCTTAACCCCAGAAATCCAATATTCATCATCGGTATCTTCGCAGTAATAGTTCCCAGAAATTCCACCACCTTTTATGCGTTTTAAAACTTTCTCTTTGTAGTAAATAGTTTTACCTGTTTTCGAAAAAGTAACCCAGCCAATTCTCGCTTCACCATTATTTTTATTTTCAACATACATAACTCTTTGATTAAGTCCTTTAGTTAATTGGCTCAAGTTATTCCTTTACTGTAAAACTATTTTTCTAAAAACATTATATAGAAATTTTTATAAACTCTTATATAAATTCCCATCAAGATGATTAGTTGCCATTGTTACCTAGCTCCTATATGTTTGATTTAACAACATAACAAAAGTGGAAATTCAACGTCTGACCCTTGGAAGTTAAGATAGATTGAGAACCTCTAATATTACCATAAGCAGTGATGTGTGAGAAGCTTTAGCTCTTGCTCTTTTTATACTTGAAGATAGTGCTATGCTAAATATCATAAATAATTCAATTAAATTAACAAAAAAAATTGAGCTTCCAAGCATTGGTTTTAATAAACTACTAATAACAATAGCTATGGGAATTAAAGCTATCGGAAGAATTAAACCGATTAGTATATATTCTTTTTTTTCAAACTTTCCATAATAAGAAAATATTTTTACAAGTACATCTTTCATGTATCTCCTTAGCTATTTTTCTAAAAACATTATATATAAATTTTTATAAACTCTTATATTTAATTTACAAATGTTTCCTTAGAGCGTTGTGACAAAAATAGATATGGTGTCCATATAAAAAGACTTATTAACGATTTACTAAGTTCTTTTATCGTTTCAACATCAAACATAAGTGCAGTTGGAACAATTAAAGTTAATATGTATGAATCAATCAATAAAAAAATTACAGAAAATAATGATATCGAGGCATACCATTTTGGAAAATTTGATTTCTTACCAAAAAATAGTAACACCAAATAAATCGAAGCTAAGATTATTGCTAAATTAATGATAATTTCACCAAATAGAAATAATCCCCATGATGGTAAGTATGCATTACTGGTTTCGATAGTGTGTGCCTTCCAACTGTTATCATATAACATAGGGAAATAAACTATAAATGCAAAATACAGCATACGAAAAGGCCAAAAAACAATTCCTATTGCAAGAAGAATAAGCCATCCTCCGATATTTCTAGGTACTTTTTCTACTTTGTTTTGTTGTGGTTGTAAATTTTCTTCAAGAGAAATATTTGATTGCATTTTATTCCCTTACTAAAACCATATCCAACAAACATTATATATAAATTTTTGTAATTTATGTTTTCATATCAGAACAAAGTAGAAATTTATTCAAGCAAAAACATAAGACCGAGATCAGATAGTGCTAGGAGATATCCCCATATTAGCCATGTTATCGAATCATCAAAAGGAGAGCCTTCTGGAGGTTTAATAAATTTTTTTGTTAGTTGGGCTGGAAAAATAAGAAATATTACACCAAGTATCGCAAACAAATAGATACTTCCTTTTCCATCTGCTACTCTACGTGAAAAATATCCTTCTTTGGCACTTAAAACCTCTTGGATACCATTAAACCAATCAACCATTCCTGTAAATACAAGTAGAAAAAATATCCCAAAAATTATTCCAATTAACCTATGAATATTCACTTTCGCCTTTTCGTAGTTCTCATCATTTCGTTGAGAACGCATACTTATTTTCATTATTATATTGTAAAAATAGTAAATATGAAAATCATGGATTCTGTATAAAAAAATTTGAATGATAGTTTAGTGTTGTATTATTGCTGACTTCTCATAATGACCCGTTTGGTCAAAGTAGATGTGTAAGTCATCATAGTCCATTCCTATACCACTACACATTCCCAGAATATATCTATATTCTTTTTTTGTGGCTCCACCATCTGGTGTTCCAAGAATATTTTCAATATCTTTATGTGTCATTTTAGGGTTAAGCATACTCTCTCTAATGTCTTCTGCCATACCACCTCGGTAACAGGTAACATCACTTTTGTCTGTTTGATGTGCAAACCAAACCTTTGAATCAAAACTAGAAGTCCCAAATACACTATAATTCATCCACCAAACAACTATCACGACAAAACAACACACAACAACTAATAATGGTTTCATTTATACCTCGTGCTAGTAACTTATTTATTCAACAAACATTATATATAAAACTTTATAAACTCTTATATACATTTCCATCAAGATGATGAGTTGTCATTGTTGCTTGACTCTTATATTCGCTGATTTGTTGTACATTTAGTAAAGCGATTGACAGCACAATTGCTTAGGACTTCGAAAGTTATGGTTTATTTTCTCCAAGACACAGAATAAATCTTCAAATTTACTATAATCTACGTCATCTTTATTAGAAATAAATTTTGCTAAATTAGTTTTTTCAATTATTTTTACACCATAGGCTATGTAATTAGATACGGCACTAATATTAGAATATTTATTTTTAATTTTCATATATTTATTTAGTTCGGTTTTCGTTTTCTCTGAGAATTCTTTCCTGTTGACATCAATTTTGAAACCATACTTTTTAATTATTTTTTTAATTAGTTCTTTATCAAGTAGTTTTTCTATATAGCCTTTATTTTTAAGATCAAGTAAAAAATGATTTTTATAGTCATGTTTTTCAAAATGTTTTTCTATTGCAATTTCATCGGCATCTAAGACGAAACAAAATTTTAGGCTCTTATCAATATTTGGTAAAATACATTTACGTATATTTGCAATGTCTAGTTCATTTAATTTACTCATTCTAACAATATGTTCATCATATAATATTCTATGCATTTTAATTACATCAGCATAACCACCAAAATAACTGTATCTAAGGTTGAGACTAGTAAACATTTTTTTATTTTTAAAAAACTTTAGCGCTTCCTTGATATATATAATATCCGTGACACCTTCTGTAAAAACCAGCAATGAATCATAAATTTGTGTTAACAATAATTTTGCTCTATCTTGTTGCATATTATAAAAATCAAAGTGTTCAAAATAATCTAGTTTTTCTTTTAAAGAAAAAGAACTATCTAATAAATAATAGGTATGATAAAATCGAATATAATTTAAGTCATCCGTTCCTTTTACTTGCCCTATAAAATTTATTTTTCCTAATACTATATTTTTAAAGCTTTCTTCTTTGCTGTCAATATATTTTTTTGTTTGATTATTGAAACTCTTAAAGTGCTTCTTTGAAGCTTCTTCAATACCTTCTGTTTTCCATGAATATAACATGCTTCTTACTTGACGGATATATTTTCTAGGTACATTAACTTTTTGGTTAACTTTTAATCCTGTAACAACTTGAGATTGGTTAGCTAACTGAATACGTGTTTTTAGGGTATTTATTTCAAAGCCATTGTCCACAATTATTTTTTCTATTTCATTTAAAATAAAATCCGTGTCCAAACTATTCTTATGTGTTGAGAATGTAATATCATCGGCATATCTTGAATAAGTCAGTGAATGCTTCTTTGAAAATTGAATTAAATTATGATCCATTTTTTTACAAATAATATTTGAAATAATTGGTGAAGTAGAAGCACCTTGTGGTAACTTATTATCATATGAAATAAGTTGAGCAAATTTTGTAGCAAGCGTTTCATCTAAACTGATTGGCTTAGCTAGGAAAATTCCTCTAACTCTGCCAAAGTTTATAGTATCAAAAAAATCTTTTATATCTATATTTATAACAATTTGTTTTTTAACATGTTGTTTTGCATTTGAAACAATACTCTTTTTCTCTTCATTCTCCTTAGATTTAATAAATGCATGAACTGAGTTTGGTGCATTGTATATAGTTTGCAAAATACGATTTAATTTCTTTTGAAGTTTATCTGTAGTTTCTGGTGGTATAAGTAATCTACGTTTTCCACCGCTTTTTTTACTTATATTTTTTCGTTTGTACTTTTTTTTTCGATTGTCATATAACGCTAATTCAAATAATTTTTCATAGTCATTATAAAATTGTTCTAGTATTTTCATTTAAAACCTTATAACTTTCACTTACCTTTGTCCTTTTTTGTAGGCTTCTAGCATTATTTCAGGAAGAATACTTTGTATCCTTTTTCTACTCGTTGCAGGAACAACAACGAAAAGTTAAATAATAAGGTTTTGTGTATTCTATCATAATATTAATTGTTGTACAATGGTTGTCGTGACCAATAATTTTCCCGTCAAGATGATTAGTTGTCATCGTTACCTGACCCTCATACTTCAATAGGCTTCTCTGAACCAGCCTCGATAACAAAGAAATGTTCAACGATATGACTATCAATTTTTAATGCTAAAGCTCTAAGTGTCTTATTATACTCCATTGCATCACCAATATCCACATATTGCTTTTTCCCGTGTGCAATATCATTCCTTGTTTCCCGTACGGAATGAAAAGTCTTTATTTCATACTCTGATAATGGAACACCAAAACACCACTGAGCAAAATGTGGAATATCAACTGATTTCATATCTTTATAGCGAGCATGTAATTCTTTTGCACCAAATGCAGACATTAATTCTGACGGAAAACGAAATTCAGAGTTTGCGAGAAGTTTTGCATGTTTAATATATTTGTCTTTCTTCCCATTTTTTGGGTATTCCCGTAGTTTACGTACGGAAGTTTTAGCAGGTTCATTTTCAGCATATAAAATATGACTCTTTTGTCTACTAAGTGCCATCTCAATATATGTATCAAAACCACCATGATAGTTAAAAAATTCAGTAATCATAGATTTAAAATAAGCCTCAAAATAACTGAAAGAACTAAGAAGCATTAATTTACCCAAGTTCTTTTTATATGCAGGAATATAATCTCTAAGCCGTTGAAAGTCCGGATCACCATGGTAGTAATCTGCATCAGGAAGTTTTGCCGCAGAACCTTTTTCTATCGCTTTCATATAACCTTTGAGAGAAGGGACTGCACTACAACAAAGAACAGAAAAATTTATTACCTCTTGTACTTGTTCCTTGAGTGTTTTGAAACTATTGGTATTTGAAATCATGCTTTGAGTATTCCTTTAAATTTTTGGCACAACATAGATATAGAAAACGGTCATGCTATATATAACGTTTTACTTGAGAAATAGTTGCGCACGCAGGGTCAACTATTTCTTTCTAAGGTTTTGTTATGTTTTTATCAAACTTCATTCTGAATAAATTTTTGGACTTTCTCTTGTTTGACATTATCAGGAATATTACAAACAAGTGCATTTAAGACTTTTCGGACTGATTCTTTAAAATCAGGTAGTTTCTCTTTATTCTGAATATCTTCCATGAGCATTTGTCTGTACTCATCATATTCATTAGTGTTTAATTCTAAATCTCGAATATATTCAAATAAGTAGCTTACATCTAATACTGACATAATATCATGTTTTTTAATCCACATTTTTTTCCTTTCAAACTACGGGTCAGGCGTTGAATTTCCACTTTTTACCACCTTCGAAATAAGAGATTTGGATAGTCCTAAATGATTGCTTATTTAAGATTGTGTATATCCATCATCTAATGCATTTATTATAGCAAAGTTTAAACTAAATTCAAACTAAAAAGTATGTTGGGGGCGGTGGAACGGAACAATTATAAAAAAGTGGTTATTCAACACCTGACCCGTAATATTAATGTTATACTTTATCAAAAAAATCATCTAAACTACTTAGTTCATCTTCTCCTATGGATGATTGTCTTTCTGCGCTATGTCTGACTTTTTTAAGATCATCTTTGTATTTTAAAATAATATCATTTACAACTAAATACTTTTCATCTAAATTATATGTTTCTTTTTCTTCTTTTTCTTGCATGACCAAATATTTAAGAAAAGCGTTAGTTTTAGATATTCTGTGAATTAGTCTATAGCCTTTTTTTTGCTTTGAAAATAACTTAAATTCTTCTTCCGCAGATTTTGTAATACTGTTAGCTGTTTGCTCATCATAAATTTCACAATCTGAACATATTAAATCTAAATATGAAAAAAAGTGTATTAATAAACTAATAAAATATTCCCCATATGGTGTAATAGTTATACTCTCTATTTCTGGAATGTATTTATCTACCTTAATATCTGCTTCTATTAATTTATATTCTATTAATAATGTAATATTTTCTATAAAATCTTCTTCCATATTGAATACTGCAAAGAATTCAGATTTCATAACTGATAATGATGTATAGGTATTAATATAGTTATGTAAATATTTTAAAATTCTAATTGATGTAAAATGAGAACCATTTTCTAAATTTCTTAGTTGAAATATATTTGGAATTAAACTAGACTTTTCTTGGTAAAAATATTTTTGAGGAGTCATTAATGGTTTTAAAACCTGATGTATTTGTAAGTTATATATATTCCCATCCGTTGCAAGCATCTCATCAATATTCATATAGCCAGAAATGACTAAAGAACGAAATAAGTCCAATGCTTTTCTCATGTCTTTTTGGGCACATGAAACTAAAAAACTATACAAATTTGACTTTTTTTGAAAATCATATCTAAAGACATTTAAATATTTTATAAAATTCTCATTTGTAACATTATCATTAAAACTTCTGTTTTCTGTTAACTTATTAAAAAAACTTTCATCTTCCATTAAATTCATTATGTAATCTAAACGTTGTATAAATACTTTATCTGCTTTAGGAGAAGTAATATGATATTGAACAGTTTCATACGCATCTAATACGCCAACCTTTTTAGAGCGAAAAAATCTTTCTTCTCGTATAGTAATAATTGATAAAGATTTTATTGCACTAAAGATTTCAGATAGAATTTGAAAAGAATAGTCTTGTATCTCAGCTGAAAACTGATCCGTATTATCTAAAACTAAAATAATCTCTTTTCTTTCTATTTCTCTTAGATATTTTGCCAACCTTATAGCAAGCTCTCTATAATCTTTTAAGCTTTCTTCTATTTTAGCTTCGATTCTTGAAGAGAAAGTTTCTGATTCTTTCGAGTATAAAGAACTTATCTGTTCTTTATAGTTAATAAATTCATCTTTAAATAACACATTCTGTACATCTGAATAACTTCTTCTAAGATTTTTAATATCAATTGCATCTAAAACATTATTCCAGATTTTTTCTTTGAACTCTTGCAGGGCATCTTCAGTAGGTGCATATTCTAGTAAATCTAGATGGATAACACTCAACTTTTCTTGAATTTTTTTAGGTATATCAGAATGTAATAATTTTTTTATAAAAGTAGATTTTCCACACCCTCTATCTCCATAAATTACAACAATATGTTTACTATCACTATAGTCAATAAAATTAGTAACTTTTTTAGATAACTTTTTAGATAACTTTTCTCTTGTGTAATTAATAACACCATTTTTTTCTAAATAAGGTGTAGCATTATCCACCAATAATGAAGATAGCGTCTTCTTAGTATTTTCTACATGTTCTTCAACATAACAATTTTCCAAGAAATCCATATCATCAACTTTGAGGTCACTAAAATAATATCTTATTGGTTTTTCAAGATATTGTGCAAATTCATTAAAATCTACAGCTACATTGAAAGATGAAATATTTTCTTTTATTGAATAAGTCTGCTTTGATTGTATTCTTTTTTTTTGAAGTTTTTTATATAAACTTCTATCTTTTATTAAACTGTTATAGTTTAGTAAATTATAAGATTCTGTAAAACTTTCAGAGAAAAATTTTAAGTCGTATATCACGAATGCATTTAAATTCTCAAAATCTTGAGAAAATACAGTAAAAAATATCCATATATTCCCATTAGTAATTGCTCCATGTTCTACGCCCTTGATAAAACAATATTGTCTAACTTGTTCAATCGTGTCTTTAATATTTTTATCTGTTAATAAAGTTTTTATTTTTATGAGTGCGCTATTTTTATTGTTTATATTTATGTTATTTGGAAGAGTAAAAGCCAAACCTTCTTTTTTTGCTTCTATAATTAAAATTATTTTATTGTTTTGATCTAGCAATGAATAATCAGAATAACCAACTTTATTAACATGTTCTTCTGCAATGATTGCATTTTTAGGGATAGATAAAATTGAATATAAAATTGTATCAATGATTCTACTTCTAGTTGTTGCTTCATTAAGTTTTTCTCCGTTTGAATTCAATGATTCTATTAATTGAATTGCATTTTCATGTTGCTTCATGCGTCCCTTCCTTATAATCTTGTCATTTTATATAGCTTTAGCATAAACTTTGAAACTTAACTATTTGTTAAACAAACATTATATACATTAATTACTTAAATAATATAAATTAAATACAAAAGAAGAAATATTGTGACAGAGGATATTGATTTGTGGATTCCTGCTTTCGCAGGAATGACGAAGATGTCATTACTAGGAGTTTACCGACGAAGTAATCCATGGATTGCCACGAACACTGCGTGTTCTCGCAATGACGAACTAATGCAAAAAGTGTCTAATGCCTGTAAAGTAAAGTGCGATGCCATGCTCATTGGCAGCGGCGATGACTTCATCATCTCTCACACTTCCACCTGGTTCGATGATAGCTTTCACCCCAGCACTTGCAGCTGCATCTATACTATCTCTAAATGGGAAAAATGCTTCACTCGCCATAGCAGCTCCACTAACATCAAGTCCCATACTAGCAGCTTTTTTCAAAGCACATTGTGCGGCATCAACTCTGCTAGTCATACCCATACCTACAGCCACCATAGCTCCATCTTTTACATACACAACACAGTTTGATTTGGTTAGACTTGCGATTTTATAAGCGATCTCAAGATCTTTCATCTCTTTATCATTTGCCTCTAGTGTTCCTTGCTTTGTAGCATTGGCGACTTCTGAGTCTTCTACTTTGTCGCTGTCTTGATACACAAAACCACCATCTATGTGTTTAAAGTCGTTTTTATCATTTGCAAGGATAAGTTTATCACTTCCGTATGAAAAAAGTTTTAATCTTTTTTTTGTTTCAAAAACTTCAAGTGCATCAGCATCAAAATCACCAGCGATGACCACTTCTAAAAACATCTCATTCATCTTTAGTGCCAACTCTTTGCTCACAACACCATTCACTGCCACAACACCGCCAAATGCCGATATACTATCACATTTGAGTGCATCAAGATATGCTTTTGTCAAATCTTCATTCAATGCAAAACCGCATGGATTGCCATGTTTGACTATACACACAGCACCTCTACTTCCAAAGCTCGCTGCGATTTTGACTGCACCATTTATATCTGTTAGATTGTTGAAACTTGCTTCACCTTTTACCTGCTTGAAGTTTTTAGTGAAAAATCCGTCAAACTCATACAATGAACCTTTTTGATGTGGATTTTCTCCATATCTAGTATCAAATACTTTTTTGCCAGAGATAAATTGATATTCTCCAAAACCATCATTGAATCTGCTATTCATATAATTTGCTATCATGCTATCATACGAAGCAGTATGCTCAAAAGCTTTTATCATCAAATCTCTTCTAAATTCAAGTGTATTTGTGCCACCTTTGAGTGCATCTATCACGCCTTGATAATCATTGCTATCAGTAACTATCAAAACATCATTGAAGTTTTTTGCAGCCGAGCGAACCATCGTTGGCCCACCGATATCTATATTTTCTATGATTTCTTCAAAATCATCCGTTCTCTCGATCGTAGCTTTAAATGGATATAGATTTACACAAACAAGATCAATCCCACTAACCCCAAGCTCTCTTGCTTGTGCCACATGAGCATCATCGCCTCTCTTGTGAAGTATGCCACCGTGAACATAAGGATTTAGTGTTTTTACACGTCCTTCAAAACATTCAGGAAATTTGGTAACTTCATCTATCTCTATGACATCTATACCATTTTCTTTTAAAACTTTGTATGTTCCACCTGTTGAAATTATCTCCCATCCAAGACCTTCTAGCCCTTTGGCAAATTCTACAATTCCGCTTTTATCACTAACACTAAGTAATGCTCTCATCTATCCTCTTTTTTATAAATCTTGTTCTATCGTTTTTGCAAATGTAGTAAAGTATATCTCTTTTAGTTTTGATACTGACATACTGATATCGTTGAGTTTGAAGTTATCATTTGCAACAACTCCTATTTTTTGAACACTTAGTCCAAGGTCCAATGCCATTTTTATGACACTATCTAAATCTTCTGATTTTACTTCCAGAACAGCCCTACTTTGAGACTCATCAAACAATAAATTATCTTTTTCAAATGCAACTTCCGCCTCGATACCAAGTCCTGAAACTGCAGACATTTTGGCTAACGCGATAGCAACTCCACCCATGCTAAGGTCTTTTGCACTTTCGATGAGTCCTTTTTTGTTGGCTTTTATAACAAGCTCCCACAGTCTAAGTTCTGCACTATAATCAATATCACATATAACACCTGTGGTTTCGCCAAAAAGCTCTTTTACATAAAGTGAACCACCAAACTCTCCCTTTGTTTGTCCGATAAGCAATAGTGCATTACCTTCTGCTTTAAAACTACTTTTTAAAACTTTAGAAGCATCATCATTTAGTCCTACCATCGCAATTGCAGGAGTTGGATATACACTTACTCCATTTGTTTCATTATACAAAGATACATTTCCACTTACAACAGGAGTATTTAGCTCCTTGCAAGCTTCCTTGATGCCTTCGCAACTTTGTGCAAACTGCCACATAACTTCTGGATTTTCTGGATTTCCGAAATTGAGACAATCCGTGATAGCAAGAGGTCTAGCACCACTCATAGCAACATTTCTACCACTTTCCATTACTGCAATAGCTGAGCCTTT
Organism: Sulfurovum sp. enrichment culture clone C5; assembly: GCA_001493195.1. Taxonomy (GTDB): domain Bacteria; phylum Campylobacterota; class Campylobacteria; order Campylobacterales; family Sulfurovaceae; genus BN30871. The sequence goes on from FAXN01000046.1 coordinate 53,887, forward strand.
AAATGGATCTATATAGCAATATCTAGGGTTACAATCACTACTCATTGATATTGCTTTGCCATTTTGTTTTACACGAATTACACTAGCATCAAGACTTCCAGGTGCTTTAATGGTATTTGTTTGTACCATAGAGTCGTATTGATTATATATCCAAGATTTATCAACGATTTCAAGTGATGAGAGGAGTTTTTCAAATGCTTCTTGATTTGAAACAACAGGATAATCAAATATGTTTTTGCTGTTTACACTCTCTAGATACGCTGGTTTACTTGTTGGACGGTCTAAGATTGGAGCCTCTTCGCTCACTGGAGCGATTGGCATATCTGCACATTTTTCACCATGCCAAAATAGCTCCATTCTTCCAGTAGGAGTAACTTCACCTATAACAGCACAGTCCAAATCCCATTTGTTGAAAATATCTATGATAGCTTGTTCGCTTCCTTTTTTGGCACAAATGAGCATTCTTTCTTGTGATTCAGAGAGCATAAAGTCGTATGGTGTCATACCCTCTTCTCTTGCTGGAACTTTATCTAAATGCATTATCATACCTGCACCTGTTTTTCCTGCCATTTCAAAAGATGAACTTGTAAGTCCAGCAGCTCCCATATCTTGGATACCTACAACATGATCTGTTTTAAATAACTCTAAACAAGCTTCAAGAAGCAGTTTTTCAGTAAATGGATCTCCGACTTGAACCGTAGGACGAAGCGACTTACTCTCTTCTGTGAAACTATCACTACTCATGACAGCACCACCAAGTCCATCTCTTCCAGTTTTTGAGCCAACATAAATTACAGGATTGCCTATCCCTTCTGCAACGCCTAAAAAGATATCTTCGTGTTTTACAAGTCCCAATGCAAAAGCATTTACAAGTATATTGCCATTGTAACTCTCATCAAAGCTTACTTCTCCGCCAACTGTTGGTACACCCATACAGTTGCCATAACTTCCTATCCCCTCTACTACGCCACGAACTAAATGTCTTTGATACTTAGCACTTTCGCTATCGCCTCTTACATTTCCAAATCTAAGAGAGTTTAAATTTGCAACAGGTCTTGCACCCATAGTAAATACATCCCTAAGAATACCACCTACTCCAGTAGCTGCACCTTGAAATGGTTCTATAAAGCTTGGGTGATTATGGCTTTCCATCTTAAATACCGCAGCCATTCCATTTCCCACATCTATAACACCAGCATTTTCACCAGGACCTTGTATGACCCAAGGTGCTTTGGTCGGAAAGCCATTTAGATATTTTTTGCTTGATTTGTAAGAACAATGCTCACTCCACATAGCTGAAAATATACCAATCTCAACAAGATTTGGTTCACGATCCAATATCTCTTTTATATGAGCATAATCAGCTTGAGTTAATTTGTGCGATTTTAAAACTTCATCGATGTTTGCCAGTTGCGACATAGAAATGTTCCTTTAGGAGGGTAAAATAGGTTTATATTATATATAAAAAGTGCTAAAAAGCGAATGAAAAAAGATGAAGTTAGATAAAAACTGAGGATAACTTTCCTCAGTTTTTTAGATTATTGTTCTTTTAAAATATCATTTAAAACTTCCATTTGCATATGTGCATCATCTCCTACTACATCTTTTATGGATTTAGTATCATCGCTTATGACTACTCCATTTGATTTTAATCTATCTAATAAAACTTGTTTATCCGTGTGGCTTACTTGAGCCAACTCAGCAATAGATGCTTTTGCCAATACTTTTACTGGAATCATAAAAGGTTTCTCTTTTTCATCTCCACCTAAATTGATAAAACTTAAACCCAAAACTAAAACAAAAACACCAACTATGGTTTTCCCCATAATGTTATTAAACATTTGTTTAAAACCTTTGATATTTATCATGATATGCAAAATAGCACCGACTACCATTGTAAACCCTAACCATTCGTGTGCAACTTTATTTAGTCCTGTATCTATATGAAAAAACATCAAAACCCCAGTAATTGCGATGAGCAAAAACGACCCTGTTAAAAGTGGAGTTACCCATTTTTTATCTATCGTCATATCTTTCCTTTTGTATTTTATTTGAAAATTATATAACAGCAACCGTTAACAAAAGTAAACAAAATTATAATTTGATATTATAAAAATAAATATCTCGAACTAACCACTCCAAAAGCCACAAAAAGATAAAATTTTATAAATAAATCAAAGGGCGATTATGTCAAAAATAAAATCCATGCTAATGCTTCAACAAGAGTTAAACGATAACACAAATGGACAAGGATGGGAAAAAGGTATTACCAAACAAGGAAAACCTATAGACTGGAAAAGATGTATACTGCTTGAATCGGCTGAACTTATAGAGTCTTATCCATGGAAACACTGGAAAAATATAGATGCCCCAGCAGACAAAGAAAACATAAAAATAGAAGTTGTTGATATATGGCATTTCGTAATGAGCGAAATACTCAAAATAAATGCAACGACATCAAACAAAACTATAGAAAATTTGATAGAAGAGATCAATAGTTTATCAAACTTTTCCATGCTACAAAATCCATCAAATGAAATAGCAGATGATCACTTTGAACAAATAGCAAATATTGAAAATTTTATAAAAATACTTTTAAACAGTCAAGATTGGCAAGAGATGACCGATAGTTACTTTTTTATCGTATCTCAATCTGGATTGAATTTAGATAGCCTATATCAGCTATATATAGGAAAAAATATATTAAATAAATTTCGCCAAGACAATGGATACAAAGATGGTAGTTACAAAAAAATATGGGATGGAAAGGAAGATAATGTAATCATGCAAGAAATTCTCATGAATGATTCAAGCATTACGCCACAACGCCTATATGAACAATTGAGTGAAATTTATCACTCATAATCTAGGTGTTAGAGTGATTTGATGATATTTTTCAAAACACTCCCGTCTTTATCTACTATAATTTCATTTGCCATTCTAATGCTTTTATTGGCATCAAAACCACACTCTACCCCACATCTCATATTTCCTATAATGTAATATTTACCTTTTGGCATATTGGCAAAACTAAAATCACCTTTTTGATTTGATTTTATAAATTTTACAAAATTATAAATTTTACTATCAATGTTTCTGTTAGATTCATTGGAATAGTAATTTTCATTAAACCATTTTTTTGAATACTTGGTTTGAGGGATAAGGTAAATATTGGAATATGAACCATTTATGAGCTGTCCACTTTGTAATCTTATAGCTATTTTCCCAAAAATATTTGAATTACCAACTTGAGGCAAACTATAAAATTCTTTTAATTCTTCTTCTCCAATTGCAACTTCATTGATTTGCAAATCCGATAAATCAACACTTTGATCTTGTTCTTCTTTTGGAGGCCAATTTTCATCAAATTTCTCTAATTGATTTGTTTGTTGCAAAACAGGTTGGATCGAATCTGAATTTTTTGTACAACCAACTATTAAAAAAAATGTGACTGCCGATAATAATATTTTACTTATTTTTTTCATTTTTATTTTCCTAAACAAAATTCACTAAACATTTTATCCAATATATCTTCATTATCATAAGGTTTTGAGATAGAAGATATAGATTTGATTGCCTCGGTCAAATGATACGAAAACAGTTCAAGCTCTTCACTTAGTAGTGGTTTTTTAGCATCTTTGATAAAATTTATAGTCTTTGCAACAGCTTCTATTTGTCTATTTGAAACGAGCATAATCTCATCTCCAACAGATATACTGTTCAATATATTTTCTAATTTCTTGCTAAGTACATTAGAATCTGTTTTTATACTTATACTTGATATCTCATAATCATCTAAAAAAATATTATACAATTTTCTTTCCAAATCTGATTTGTTCAACACTATCAAAATATGCTTTTGACTATCTAGATTTTTTATAATATCTGCTATATTGTCATCTTCCTCATCCCATTCTCTTGATCCATCAAACAGAGCAATTACTATATCCGCATTATCGAGAGAAAGAAGGGATCTTTTTACTCCGATACTTTCTATCTCATCTATCGTATCCCTAATCCCAGCAGTATCAATAAGTCTGATAATATGAGTTCCGATTCTAATTCTCTCTTCGATGGTATCTCTCGTAGTCCCTGCTATATCGCTCACAATAGCTCTATCATAACTCAAAAGTGAATTTAACAAAGAACTTTTACCAACATTTGGTTTACCTATGATTGCAACATTAAAACCATCTATCAAACCATGTCTTCTCTTTGAACTCTCTAAGATATTTTCCAATTTTAATTCAAGGGTATTTAATTGATTTTGTATAGAAGAAATTATATCTTTTGGCAAATCTTCCTCGGCATAATCTATCATAACTTCACTGTGTGCAAGTGCTAAAAGTAACAATTCCCGACTCTCGTCCACAAAAGTTCCCAATGAACCTTTCAACTGACGAGCTAAAATTTTTGCAGCATCTACACTTTGAGCTTCAATCATTTTAGCAATTGCTTCTGCTTGTGTTAAGTCTATCTTGCCATTTATGAATGCTCTTTTGGAAAATTCACCAGGCATTGCGAGCCTAGCTCCATTTTTCAAACTTATCTCTAAAATTTCATTTGCCACTATAGCTCCACCATGACATTGAAACTCAACTATATCTTCGCCCGTAAAGCTATTTGGTGATTTAAAATATAACATTACTACTTGGTCTATAATATCTTCTTCGTCTGATATGTATGCTAGATATGCGTATCTTGGTTTGATTTCATCTTTTTTGGAAAGTTTTTTTGCAATTTGAAGTGCTTTTTCTCCACTTATCCTAACGATAGCGATAGAACCTACACCGTTTGCAGTAGCTATGGCAACAATTGTTTCATTCATAATCTATTTTTGTATAAAATCATTAACAACTATATATTTTTCACCATTCCTATTTGTTTTAATGGCAACATATTTAGTTGGGAACTCGTCTCTGAGTTTTTCTAGAGCTATTTGAACTAGAATTCCATCAAATGGTTTTGTTTTTGCTCTTCCCTCTTTTTTAACCAATTGTATAATTGGCTCTAAATGCACGCAAATCATCTCTTTTTGAGAAGTTAAAAATCTAGCTATTTCAAGCTTTACAAATAATTCATATTTTGTATAAAGCCAATTAAATATCATATAAGATAAAGCATTGTATCTATAGCCTTCTTTGCCTATCAAAAGAGCAGCATCTTCGCCATCAATAAAGATCAGAGCTGTATTATCAACAACATCAACTTCAATCGTATCTATGCTAAAACAACTTTTTGATAATAACTTTTTCAACTGTTTTTCGATTTCTTTTGCCAATGGTGCATTACAAGTAGGAGTTATACTATCAGAACAGTTTTTATCTATATAACTTGTTGGTGCTGATTTTTCTTTAAAAAAATTCTCACTTACACTATCATCAATGATTTCAATTTTTTTAAATGTTTTGTCTATCTTGTTTGTGTTATTTTCTTTTGTTATCTTTGGAGTTTCTGTGACGCTATTCTCATTTTTGTCTTTTAGAATATCTGCAACGATAATTGCATTTTTTTTACCCAATCCAAGAAAACCATTTGTTGGATTTTGGATAACTTCACATTGAAGCCCTAAAACTGAGCAACCAAAAAACTTTGATGCTTCTAGATAAGCATCTTCTAACGTTGGTGCTTCAAATTTTTTCATTAGTTGCCTTTATGATGATGGGCTTCTATTTCTTGAAGTTTATGTTTCTCATAAGCGAGATTCACAAACTTTTGTTGACCTATTGAAAGAATATTGTTTGTAATCCAATAAAGTACAAGTCCAGCTGGGAAAGTGATAAAAAATGCCGTCATCAATACTGGGAAAAATTTAAAAATTTTCTCTTGTAAAGGATCTGTAAAATTTGATGGAGTTATTTTTTGTTGATACCACATTGTAGCACCCATCAAAAGTGGCAAGATATAATATGGATCCATTTTTGCCAAATCGTTTATCCAAAGCATCCAAGGAGCTCCTTGAAGCTCATCTGCATTCAATAAAACTCTATAAAGAGCAAAAAATATTGGTATTTGGAGTATTATAGGTAAACATCCGCCAAAAGGATTTGCTCCATGCTTCTTGTACAATTCCATCATTTTCATATTCATTTTTGATGGATCATCTTTGAATTTTTCTTTGATCTCTTTCATTTTTGGTGCAAGATCTTTAAGCTTTTGCATAGAGAGCATACCTTTGTAAGTTGGCCAAAAAAGTAAAATTTTAATGAAAATTGTAAATATTACTATAGCCCAACCCCAGTTTCCTACATAGTCATTTATCGAAGAGATGACTACAAAAAATGGCTTTGCAAGGAATGTAAACCAACCATATTCGATTACATCCGTTAATGCTGGAGATATAGAATTTAATGTTTTGTACTCTTTTGGTCCTATATATCCACTAACTTCAATTTTTCCAGTTCCGCCAACAAATGCAAGTGGATTTTCATCACCATCTTCGAGTATAGCAACATCCATTCCATTTTTCAAATCAAAAAATAAAGAAGCATAATATCTATCAAAAGAGGAAACTATGCTTGCTTTTTTGAAATTTTCAGTTGAAGACACATCACCATCTTCTAAAATCTTAATGGTATTATCTG
>FAXN01000047.1 GCA_001493195.1 Sulfurovum sp. enrichment culture clone C5
GTAAAAAAATAAGATTTATATCTGAAGTTTCTTGGCAAGCACATTTTGTTACAAATATGTTCATTAGACCATCAAAAGAAGAACTAGAAGATTTTGTACCAGATTTTGTTGTTTATAATGCTTGTAAAATATCTAATGAAAACTATAAAGAACAAGGATTAAATTCTGATGTTTTTGTTGTTTTTAACATAGAAGATAATGTTTGTATAATTGGCGGAACTTGGTATGGCGGAGAGATGAAAAAAGGAATTTTTTCAATGATGAACTACTGGTTGCCGTTAGAAGGTAAATTGCCAATGCATTGTTCCGCAAATGTTGGCAAAGATGGTGATGTTTGTCTATTTTTTGGACTTTCTGGTACTGGTAAAACCACACTCTCAACAGATCCAAAAAGAGCATTGATTGGTGATGATGAACACGGCTGGGATGATAATGGTGTGTTTAATTTTGAAGGTGGATGTTACGCAAAAGTAATCAATCTAGATCCAAACAATGAGCCAGAAATCTATGCAGCAATTAGAAAAAATGCACTTTTAGAAAATGTTGTTTATGATGATAATGGAATTATCGACTATAATGATGACTCAAAAACTGAAAATACAAGAGTTTCATATCCAATAGAACATATAGAAAATTTTCAAACAAATCTCCAAGCAGGACATCCAAAAAATATCATCTTTTTAACAGCTGATGCTTTTGGTGTGCTTCCTCCGGTAAGCAAACTCACAAAAGAACAAGCGATGTATTACTTCTTGAGTGGTTATACTGCAAAAGTTGCTGGAACGGAGAGAGATATCAAAGAGCCTCAGGCAACTTTTAGTGCCTGTTTTGGCGAAGCATTCCTCCCACTTCATCCTACTCGTTATGCAAAACTTCTCGGAGAAAAAATAGATAAACATAATGTTAATGTTTACCTTGTAAATACCGGATGGGGCGGTGGTCCTTATGGTGTAGGCAAAAGAATGAGCTTGAAAAATACTAGAGCATGCATAAATGCCATACTTAGTGGTGAAATTTTAAATTCAGAATTTGAAATACTTGATGTATTTAATCTCGCTATTCCAAAAACTTTAAATGGTGTAGAAGCAAATATTTTAAATCCTAGAAATAGCTGGGATGATAAAGACGCATACGATAAGGCTATAAATAATTTAGCAAAACTATTTATTGATAATTTCCATAGATACGACGATACTGGAAATGAATTTAGTTGCAAAGCAGCTGGTCCTCAAATATAAATATACTTTTGCATTAAATAAATTTTAATGCAAAAGTTCTTATTTTTTCTCTTAAAACCAATACAAGCAAATTAATATAGATTCTGTTATAATTAAAACACTTAAATTCAAGGTTTTTTTATGAATAAAACAAAAAAAGTAAAAATCTTTTTACTTGAAGATGATTCAAATCTAAATGATACAATTGTCGATTTTCTTGAGTCAAACAATTATGCAGTAGATAGTGCATTTGATGGGGAAGAAGCAGCTGATTTACTATATGAAAATAGTTATGATTTGTTGCTTTTGGATGTAAATGTTCCAAAGATGAATGGATTTCAACTTTTAAAAGATGCTAGGGAAAATGGCATTAAAGCTCCTGCAGTTTTTATCACATCTTTAAATAGTGTTGATGATTTAGAAGAAGGCTTTGAGAGTGGATGTGATGATTATATAAGAAAACCATTTGAACTTAAAGAGCTTCTAATAAGAGTCGAAACACTGTTAAAAAGAGAATTTTTCCACGAAAATAAAAAGTTTATTGAAATTACGGAACATATACAATATGATATAAAAAATAATGAATTAGTAGTAGATGAAAGGCATATAAATCTTGGCAATAAAGAGGCAAGACTTTTAAAACTTTTTATGCAACATATAGGAGAAATAGTTTCTCATGAAGTAATTTTTCAAAATTTATGGGATTATGATGAGGAGCCAAGTGATACTTCACTAAGAACATATATAAAAAATCTAAGAAAAGTTATTGGGAAGGATTGTATAGAAAGTGTTAAGAAACAAGGTTACAAATTCATTACTTGCTAATGAAAAAAAGTCTCTTCATAGATTTTTAGTGCTTTATATTATTATGATGATTAGCATCATATCTTTGATCTCAATATATTATTATCAGTATCAAAAACAATTAATGATGCTAAATCAAAGAGTTATATTATCTGACTATGCAAGTGAGCAAGCAAGAAAAATAAAATCTCTTCATTTTCTTTTTCCAGAACAAGATACGTACCCCAGAGACGACAGATTTAGAAGTGGGATTTATGACTTGGAGTATGAAAAAATATTTTCTCTACTAAAAAGTAGTGAAATATATTTTGATAGAGAGTTGTATATCACTAAAGATAAAAAAATTCATTTTATTAAAATTTTTGATGACTACTATCTGGGGACAAAATATCTTATACTTGAGATAGACGATGATGGAATGTGGATTCATGATACTTGGCATGATATAATTTTTTATGGAGGATTTGGAATTTTAATATTTTCTATTATTGGTTTTTTCTTGTTGAATCTTTTTTTGAGTCCCATGAAAACATCTTTGAGCATATTGGATAGATTTATCAAAGATACAACACACGAACTGAATACACCGCTTAGCGCAATACTTACAAATATAGAGATGATAGATTTGAGTAAAATAAGCGAAGACAATAGAAAAAAAATCAATCGTATAAATATCGCAGCTAAAACAGTTTCTGTTCTTTATAATGATTTGACATATGTAACATTGGAAAACAATATCTACTCATCTAGTGAAAAAATAAACTTAAAAAATATTATAGAAGAGAGAGTTGAGTATTTTGATATACTTGCAAAATCAAAAGAGATAGATTTTAGGTTAGAATTAAATGATAGCTTTTTGGTCGTAAATAAAAATAAATTTACTAGAGTTGTGGATAATTTAATCTCAAATGCCATAAAATACAATAGAAGAAAAGGCTCAATAGGAATTAGATTGCTTGGCAATAGCCTCACGGTAGAAGATTCTGGACTTGGTATCGAGTCCAATAAGTTAGACTATATATTTGATAGATACTCAAGGTTTAGTAATAGTGAAGGTGGCTTTGGAATAGGTCTTAGTATAGTAAAAGATATAATTGACGAGTACGAAATGGATATAAAAGTCAAGTCACAAATCAACAAAGGAACATCTATAACAATCATATGGTAAGATCTATTTTTATTTTAATATTATTTTTTTCATCAGCTTTTGGCAATAATGTATATACTCAAAATTGTATAAGTTGTCATAAAGATTTGTCATATTCTCTTCAAGAGATTTTTATGAGATATTTATCTGCTTATGGCGGAGAAAACAATGTAAAAGCTGGGATGCTACATTATTTTATTTACCCGGCAAAGGATATATCAGTAATGCCAAAAGAGTTTTTAGAAGAAGAGGGTATCATGAATCATGGTTATATCGGAGAGAAAAACCTTCAAAAATCTATAGATACATATTGGGAATTATATAAAGTAAAAGGTAGATTGAAGTAATTATTGTCAAATATTTGATTTTACACGATAAATTCACATATAATATGATAATATTTCAAAAACACAAAAAGAGTAATCAAACAAAATGAAAAAAGTATTTATTTCAACAGTTTTTCTAGCTACTTCAATGCTTTATGCTAACGGTGCTAGCATATATGCAAGCAAATGTGCAAGCTGTCATGGTGTTCATGGAGAAAAAGCAGCATTAGACAGATCTAAGCCTATCGCTGGACAAAATCCATCATTAACAGCAAAGCAGATACAAGCTTATCAAAATGGTTCGCTAAATCAATATGGCATGGGTGGTGCTATGAAAAATATGGTTAAAAGCCTAAGTGACAACGAGATAAGTGAAATTTCACAGTATATTTCAAAACTCAAATAATATATCTATTTCTTATATTAAACTTAAGATAAATAAATATATTCTTTTTTTATAACTAAACTAAAACTTTAATATTCATTTAATTCAATAAGATGTATGATTAGTAGAACATAAAGGAGAAAAAATGAAAATTTCAAAGTTTTATTTAGTTGTAGCATCTTTTTTTGCTGCATTGGTATTTGGTGGCTGTACAGCTTATGAACAAGCAGTTGTTGCAAATGCACTTACTGGTGCTGCGTATAATGATTCTTACTATTACAATGGCTATAATTATGGCACAAATAGGGATTCAAGCTATAGACAAGGTATTGAAGATGGATGTAATTCCAAACAAGGTACTTACAGAAAAAATACATATCAATACAATAATAATTATAGCTATAGAAATGGTTGGAATGCTGGCTACAATAAATGTCGGTCAAATAATAATTACAACAATAACTATTATCAAAATGGTTATTCAGATGGATGTTGGTCTAGAAGATATGCTGGGACTAAAAAAAATGCATATCAATACAGATATAACTCAAGTTATAGAAGTGGCTGGAATAAAGGCTATAGTGACTGCCGATATTAAACAAATAAGATAAACCATGCCATGAATTGTTATGGTTTATCTGACATCTCATCTCCTCTTTACCACATTTTTGATATAGTTTTTGTAAATACTAGAAAATTATTGGCATAAAATGAACATCACAAGTTTGCATCAAAATAAAGATATAAGAATAAATGCTATTTATGACATATTGAGACATTCGTCCGTTACTATGGGTGAATTATCAGATATGTTTGATGTAAGTACTAAAACCATTCAAAGAGACTATAACGAAATATTAAAATTCAACGGCATCGTAAAAGATGGCAGAAAACTGTGTTTTGATCCAAATTTTGATATGGGTAATCTCAACTCCACGCAAAAAACAGTTTTGGGCATACTTGATGAGATGGCTAAAAATGTAGGAGGGGAATTTTATGGTAGAGCACACACGCTGTTATCTCAAATAAGCTCACAAATAGACCATCATATATTTACAAATTATAAAAGTGAAACATTAAGTTCGACAGATATAGACAAATTTATAAAATTTGAGCAAGCTATAAAAGACAAATGTATCGCAAGTTTTACTTACAATGGTTACAAATATTATGTAAAACCTCTAAAACTTGCTTTTTTTGATGGATACTGGTATCTTTTAGTACTTGATAAAAATGACAACGATAAGTTTAAAAAGTTTCATATAAAAAGTATTTCAGATATTGAAAAAGCTGGAGAAATATTTGAAATAGATTCAACTCTTGATGAGAGACTAAAAATGGCAAATTCTATTTGGTTTCAGCTTGAAAATGAGCCTTTTGATGTGAGGCTTCATGTAGATAATGAATATGTAAAATATTTTGAAAGAAGACCACTTAGAACTCAAAGCATAACAGGCAAGGACGCGGATGGCTCAATAGAAGTAACAGTTACCGTAACATACAAGATGGAGATAATTCCTTTGATACTTTCAAGCATCCCTTATGTTAGAGTTCTAGAGCCTCAGTGGCTTGCAGATGAAGTAAAAAAGAGCATTAAAAAGTATTTGAAGAGTATATAATTTGTTACTCATTATAATGTTTGTATTTGACAATTAAGGGCTGTAAAGTTTTAGATTTTATGTTTTCATCTTTGTGTAAAAAGATTAAGACTTCTTTTTTCAATTTGTTGCTTAATATTTCATTTGATAACAAATTGTCAAGAACTTTATATATCGGTATTATGAGTTTTTTTGCAATTTTATCGTTGATATATTTACTAGATGCCAAAGCTATATTAATATCTTTGTCTTTTAAATCAATAAGTAGCATAAAATCATTCAATGTAAAATCTTCCATATTGGCACCTAGCTCAATAGCTCTTAAAAGAATAGTTACCAATCTATATTTACTAAGAAATTTTTTAAAAACAAACATATCCAGTATAATATTTTTGTTTGATTTTATATTGCTCATGTCATTGACTACATAGTATAAAGTATCAAATAAATTTAAAATACTATCTTGAATTTTGATGGTTTTGCTCAATGGGTTTAAAACATTTCTGTTATTTAGATTTTCTAAAAAATATAATATTTTTTTGTAGTCATTTAAAAGTTTTGTCATGATTAATCCTTTATTTTTTTTGTAATTATTCTAAAATAAATAGACATTTTTTGTCCATTAAAAAAAGTTATAATTATAAAAAAAGAAAAAAAGATGCAACAAATATTTGTATATGGTACACTAAAAAGAGGGTTTTGCAATGAGAGTTATCTGAAAAATACTACATTTATAGATAGAGCAATAACTGTTGATAAATATCCAATGATACTAAAATACCAAGCATTTCCTCATTTGATAAATGTTAAGGGCAAAGGTCATCACATAAAAGGTGAGGTTTATGACATAGATGATGAAGTTTTGTTAAGCTTAGATCTGTTAGAGGGGTATCCTGAGCATTACGATAGAAATTATATAGATGTGAAGCTTGCAAATGGTGTTATCAAAAAAGTAATGGTCTATTTTTGTAATGATTGTAGGGATTACAAAAAATATGAGATGATAAGCGAGTTTAAAAACTGGCTTGATGAAGATTAGACTTTGGGGTACTGGGATATAATTAAAAGATAAAATTTAGAGGGAGAGAATTATGGCAAGTCAAATATCAATGGATGAAGTTGCAAAATGCGTATTGGACGGTTTGGAAAACGCACACAAAGAGTATTTTAAATGGAGCGACGGTGAATATATCTGGAGTGCACCAGAATATTTGCTTACTGTCAATATAGCCAAAGAGTTGAAAAAAAGTAAAGAAGTAAAATATTTAACTCTAGAGGATAATGTTGAGTATATATTAGAAAATGCAAATGTAGAATGCAAAGGCGAAATTCACAAAGCTTTAAGAAAAGATGGCAGATTTGATATTGTTTTATGGGGTAGCGATAAGGAGCCAACACCACCGATAGCTATTGTAGAGGTTAAAAATAAAGTTTATTGTTTTGGTAGGATAGAGGAAGATATTGAGAGAATAAAGCAAACTTTGCTTATGATGCAATCAACTATTGAATTTGGACTAATGGCATTTTATGCAACAAATACATATAAAGGTTTAGATAATAATTTTAATGGATTAGTTGAGGGGCTCCTGAAAAACACACAAGAATGTCTCAATGGCAAATCAGGTAAGGAGCAATTTTGTATTGAAAAATTTGAACGGCACATACAAGACAAAGATAATATAATAGATGGTAATGTATATCGTCCAATAGTCTTTAAAATACAAAAAAAATAGACACTTTTTGTCCGCTTTTTTTATTATACTTGTAAAAAAGGAGCAAAAATGAATGACAAAGAGGTCTCACATAGAGTTTTTAGTAGTTATGATGAATTTTTCAGGAATTCAAGCAGATGTCAAAATCAAGAAAATGCAATACCGTTAGACAAATCAGAGTTGGTAAACTGCTTTGGAAAAGATTCGGCTCTTGTATGCTATAGAGCCAAAAGTAAAATATCTCCAGATGTTGCCCAAGAAGCGATATTGACACACATCGAGAATAGACTAAGAAGCAGCAAAAGTGTTGCTGTTATTTATCATATATCAGAGGATTATTCACTGATAGATCTTTCAAATCTACTTGAAAGAGTAGATGAAATAATATGTGATGATAAATGCGCAATATTTTCTACTTGCATAAATGAAACTATTTTTGGTGTGGAGTTTATTTTTAATTTTTCATAAACTCTTTACCACATTTTTGATATAGTCTAAAATAATTTCTCAAGGTTGCTTTTTTATGTCAAAAATTAATTTTACACATCTTCATTTACATACAGAATATTCATTACTTGACGGTGCAAATAAGATTAAAAAATTAGCAAAAACCATAAAAAATCTTGGTATGAACGCAGTTGCCATGACGGATCATGGCAATATGTTTGGTGCTATTGATTTTTATACGACCATGAAAAAAGAGGGTATTAAACCAATTATTGGCATGGAGTGCTATCTACACAATAATGATGATTTGGGAGATAAAACAACAAGACAAAGATTTCATTTATGTCTATATGCTAAAAATGAAATAGGATATAAAAACTTGATGTATCTAAGCTCTCAAGCTTATTTGGAGGGTTTTTACTATTACCCTAGGATAAACAAACAATTGCTTAAAGAGTATAGTCAGGGGCTTGTATGCTCTAGTGCTTGTTTGCAAGGAGAAGTTAATTGGCATTTAAATGAAAATGATAGAAATAAAAGTTTTGGAGCCAAAGGATATGAAGAGGCAAAAAATATAGCACTTGAATATAAAGATATATTTGGTGATGATTTTTATCTAGAACTTATGAGACATGGAATACCAGATCAACATAGAATTGACAATCAAATACTAAAAATTGCAAATGAAACAAACATTAAAATCATAGCTACTAATGATACCCATTATAACAGTAAAAAAGATGCAAATGCACATGAAGCATTTATGTGTATCGCTATGAATAAACTATATGATGACCCAAATAGATTAAGACACTCTGTTCATGAGTTTTATGTCAAATCCCCAGAAGATATGTATAAACTTTTTGCAGATATTCCAGAAGCTATTACAAATACACAGGAGATTGTAGATAAGTGTAACTTGGAAATAAAACTCGGCAATCCAACACCACCAAATTTTAAATTTTGTAGAGAAATGGCAATGATGAGCAATCTCGATTTGCCATTTGCCAATGAAGAGTATTCGCTCGAAAATGATGCCATTCTTTTTGAATATGAATCAAAAAAGGGGCTAGAAGAGAGACTCAAAAATATAGATCCTTCAAAACATGATGAATATAGAGATAGATTAGGTATCGAAATAGAAATAATAAAAAATATGAAATTTCCTGGGTATATGCTTATAGTTTGGGACTTTGTTAGAGCAGCAAAAGATAGGGGAATACCAGTAGGTCCTGGAAGGGGAAGTGCTGCTGGTTCATTGGTTGCGTATAGTCTTAAAATCACAGATATTGACCCAATCCCATATGGTTTGCTTTTTGAGAGATTTCTAAATCCAGAGAGAGTATCTATGCCCGATATTGATATGGACTTTTGTCAATCAAGAAGACAAGAGATTATCGATTATGTAGTAGATAGATATGGCAGGGAAAATGTAGCGCAAATTATAACATTTGGTAAATTGCTAGCAAAAGGTGTCATAAGGGATGTTGCTAGGGTTCTTGATGTTCCTTATGCTAAAGCGGATGCATTTGCAAAACTTATTCCAGATGAGCTTGGTATAGATTTGGAAAATTCTTATAAAAAAGAATCAAAAATTGAAGAACTTGTAAAAAGCGATGAAAAATATGCACAAGTTTGGGAGTTTGCCAAAGCACTTGAAGGGTTAAATCGTAATGCTGGAACACATGCAGCAGGAGTTGTAATATCAAATGAACCTCTATGGCAAAAAACTCCTCTTTTTAAGCCATCTGGTATGGATACCGTAGCAACACAGTATAGTGGCAAATATATAGAAGATGTGGACTTAATCAAGTTTGACTTTTTGGGTTTAAAAACACTTACTGTTATAGATGAAGCAAATAAACTTGTAGAAAAAAGATATGGTAAAAAAATAGATTTTTCAAAAGAAGATATTGATAAAAAAGAGGTGTATGATTATATCAGTTCCGGCCATACTTTGGGATTATTTCAAATAGAGTCAAGCGGAATGCAAGACTTGGCTAAAAAATTAAAACCATCAGGTTTTGAAGATGTTATCGCTATGTTGGCACTTTATCGTCCTGGTCCTATGGAATCAGGAATGTTAGATGATTTTGTGGAGAGAAAACACGGTAGAGCCGAGATAACATATACATTTGCTGAGCTTGAACCTATTTTAAAACCAACTTATGGAGTTATAGTTTATCAAGAACAAGTTATGCAAATAGTGCAAACTATTGGTGGATTTTCTCTAGGTGGTGCAGATCTCGTTCGTAGAGCAATGGGTAAAAAAATCAAAGAAGAGATGGATAAGCTTAAAGATGAGTTTGCCAATGGTGCTAGTGCAAAAGGCTTTAATAGGGAAAAGGCGGAAGATCTTTTTGATCTTATAGTAAAGTTTGCAGGATATGGTTTTAACAAATCACACTCGGCAGCTTATGCGATGATAACTTTTTATACATCATACCTCAAGTGTTTTTATCCAACAGAATTTATGGCAGCACTTTTGACTTTAGAAAAAGACAATACAGATAAGATTGTAAAATATTCAGATGAACTTAAAAAAATGAATATAGATCTTGTTGCGCCAAATATAAATAAATCAGATTTAGTTTTTGTTGCTGATAAATTGGCAGATAAAAATGTAATTCTATTTGGTCTTGGTGCGATAAAAGGCGTTGGAGAGAGTGCCATAAATATTATTGTTGAAGCTAGAAGCGAAGGAGAGTTTACGTCTCTTGAAGATTTTATTTCTAGGATAGATCCAACCAAAGTAAATAAAAAAGTTATAGAAGCTCTTATAAAATCTGGAGCTATGGATCCTCTCGGATATACGAGAAAAGCTATGCTTACTCAAATCGAAGAAATTTTAGAAGCCTCCTCCAAAGTTGCTTTAGCAAAAAAAATGTCCATAGGTTCTCTTTTTGAAGAATCAGAAAATATGACAGATGTTCAGTTGAATATCAAAAATATGGACGAATTTGACCAGTTGAGTGTATTGGAGCTAGAAAAAGAGACTATGGGATTTTATATTTCTGGTCATCCTCTTGATAAATATAGAAAAGATATAGAAAATATTGACTTTACGTACAGCTCTGATATAGAAACACTTAAAGAAGGCTCAACAACACTTTTGATTGGAAAAGTAGAAGAGATAAATGAAAAGATATCTAAAAAAGGTAATAAATTTGGCATAGTAAAACTACTTGACTTGCATGGAAATATAGAAATAATGCTTTTTGAAGATAAACTAAATGAACTTAAAGATGATTTTGATCTATCGAAACCTGTATGTTTTAAGGTCAAGATTACCAAAGATGGAGATTCTATAAGATTGAGTCCTATGAAAATTCTTAGTTTAAAAGATGCAAAAAAAGAAAAAACCAATATCATGAAAAATGAAAAAGAAGAAATTGTGTATAAAACTGTAACAGTTAATATACTGCTTTCAAATAATTTGGAACAGGTAAATAGTTTGTATGCTTTAGCAAAAGAAAATAGCGGACAACACCCACTTTGTCTTTGTATAAAAAGCAAGTTAGCTGACATAGTCATCGAATCTTCGTATAGTGTTAATGAACAGTTTTTGGAAAAAGCAAAAGAACAAGGTTTTTTTGAAAGTTAGTAATTATTTGTTATAATTGGCAATATTTTTGTGTATTATGGAAACACATATTTTGACTTTATGGCTTATTTTTTATTGAGATGTATCAAAATTGTATAAAAATTGTTAAACTGCTAATATATAAAATATATAAAAGGAATAACACATGTCAAAATTACCAAAAATCGTTTGGTCTAAAATAGATGAAGCTCCAGCACTTGCCACCTATTCACTTTTGCCGATAGTAAATGCATTTACAAAATCTGCTGGTGTCGAAGTAGAACTTAGGGATATATCATTATCAGGTCGTGTGATAGCAACTTTTCCAGAATATTTAACTGATACCCAAAAACAAAGCGATGAGCTTGCATATATGGGTGAACTTGTTCAAAAAGCAGATTGTAACATTATAAAGTTACCAAATATATCTGCCTCTATTCCTCAACTTAAAGAGTGTATAGCAGAACTTCAATCCCAAGGTTATAATTTGCCTGATTTTCCAGAAGATCCAAAAACAGCCGAAGAGATAGCACTAAAAGAAAAATACTCAACTTGTCTTGGAAGTGCTGTTAATCCAGTGCTTAGAGAAGGGAATTCAGATAGACGAGCTGCAGCTGCGGTTAAAAACTTTGCTAAGAAAAATCCTCATAAATTGAGAGCTTTTGCTGAAAACTCAAAAACATATGTTGCTCATATGGATGCTAATGATTTTTATGGAAATGAAAAATCTATTGTTAAAAATGGTGATGGCAAAGTAAGAATTGAGCTTAATGGCAAGCTTTTAAAAGAGATAGATGCCAAAGACAAAGAGATACTTGATGGTACATTCTTGTCAGCATCTGCTTTGAGAGCTTTTTATGCGAAAAGCATAGAAGACGCTAAAGCAAAAGGGGTTCTTTGGTCATTGCATTTAAAAGCTACAATGATGAAAGTAAGTGATCCTATCATGTTTGGTCATGCTGTTGAAGTTTTCTTTGCAGATGTATTTACAAAGTATGCAAACGAATTTAAAGAGATAGGTGTTAATGCAAATCTTGGACTCGGAGATCTTTATAAAAAGCTAGCAAAACTACCAGCTGATAAAAAAGCTGAAATTGAAAATGCAATTATGGCAACTTATGATGTTCGTCCAAATATGGCAATGGTTGATAGCGATAATGGCATCACAAATCTTCATGCTTCAAACGATATTATCATAGACGCTTCTATGCCTGTAGTCATTAGAGATGGTGGCAAAATGTGGAATAGAGATGGAAAAGTAGAAGAGTGTGTATCTGTAATTCCTGATAGATGCTATGCCACAATGTATAGAGAAGTGGTAGAGGATTGTGTTAAAAAAGGTCAATTTGATGTTACAACAATGGGAAGCGTTTCAAATGTAGGATTGATGGCACAAAAAGCGGAAGAGTATGGTTCGCATCCAACTACGTTTGAGATAGCAGAAGATGGCGTAGTAAAAGTTCTTGATAGTGACGGAAGCGAACTCATGAGCTTTGATGTCCAAAAAGGCGATATTTGGAGAATGAGCAGAGCAAAAGATATTCCTATTCAAGACTGGGTGAGACTTGCCGTTGAAAGAGCAAGAATTACTGGAAATCCAGCTGTATTTTGGCTTGATGAAAATAGAGCACATGATGCAAATATGATAAAAAAAGTAAATGAGTATCTAAAAAATCATGATACAAGTGGATTGACAGTCGAAATCCTTGCACCTGAAATTGCAATGGCATATAGTCTAAAAAGGGTAAGAGCTGGCGAAGATACAATTTCTGTTACCGGAAATGTACTTAGAGATTATCTAACAGACCTTTTCCCAATTTTAGAGCTTGGAACAAGTGCAAAAATGCTTTCAATTGTTCCTCTTTTGTCTGGTGGCGGTGTATTTGAAACAGGTGCGGGCGGAAGTGCACCTAAACATGTTGATCAATTTTTAAGTGAAGGTCATCTAAGATGGGATAGCTTAGGTGAATTTTTAGCTCTAGCAGAATCACTTAGAATGATTGCTCAAAAAAGTGGAGATAAAAAAATAGAAGCTTTAACATTAGCACTAGATGAAGCAAATCAAGGCTATCTTGATAACAATAAAGCTCCTGGAAGAAAAGCTGGAGAACCAGACAATAAAGCTAGCCATTTCTTTGTAGCTCAATATTGGGCAAATGCTCTTGCAAAAAGTAGTGACAAAGAGCTTGCAGCAAAATTTGCTCCTGTAGCTAAAGCTTTGGTTGAGAATGGAGCCAAGATTATGGAGGAGTTGCTTTCGGTCGAAGGAAAAGCACAAGATATCGGTGGATACTATCATCCAGACAATGCTAAAACAGAAGCTGCGATGAGACCTTCAAAAACATTAAATAATATAATAGATAATATTTAACATAAAAACATCGAGTTTTGTTATTAAAAAATAACAAAACTGGTGTACAATATAATTAAATTTTAAGATTCAAGGAAAGACATGAAAAGAGGCAAAAAAGTAACCGTTATCGGAGCAGGGAATGTTGGTGCAACAGTTGCATACATTTTGGCAATGAATGGTGCTTGTCACAATGTCGTTCTTAGGGATAGAGATATAGAAATAGCTAAAGGCAAAGCATTGGATATGAGTCAAGCGGCAAATGCTGCTAGAATGCATACTATTGTTTCTGTTGCAGAGCAACCAAGTGATATTAGAGACAGCGATGTTGTTGTGATAACAGCTGGTAGTCCAAGACTTCCTGGTATGAGCAGAGAAGATTTGTTGATGATAAATGCTCAAATTACAAAAGAAGTAATCGTGGACGTAAAAAAATATGCTCCAAATTCAGTAATAATCATGGTTTCAAATCCACTTGATGTTATGACTTATGTAGCTTTTAGAGAAAGTGGTTTTCCTAGAGAAAGAGTTATAGGAATGGCTGGAATACTTGATAGTGCTAGAATGGCTCATTTTATTTTTGAAAAAATTGGTTATGGAGCAGGTCAAATCAGAGCATCTGTAATGGGTGGGCATGGTGATGAAATGGTTCCTCTGCCAAAATTTTCTACCGTTGCTGGTGTGCCTTTGGAAGATATACTTTCTGAAGTAGAGATAAATGAAGTTGTAGAGAGAACTAAATTTGGCGGAGCGGAGATTGTTGGCTATCTTAAAACAGGTTCAGCATATTTTGCACCTGCAAAATCAACGGCTATAATGGTTGAGTCAATACTCAAAGATACAAAACAAATTCATCCTTGCGCAGTTTATCTCGATGGAGAATATGGACATAAAGATGTTGTTTCTGGTGTACCTTTGGTTCTTGGGGCTGGCGGAGCAGAAAAAATATTTGAAATGACACTAAATGATGAACAAAAAGCAAAATTTGGAAAAAGTGTTGATGCTGTTAAAAAAATGATTAATGTATTAAATGAAAATAAATTTTTTGAAAAGGAAGATACGGTATGGGGTTTAGAATAGAAAAAGATACTATGGGCGAAGTTAAAGTTCCAAATGAAAGATATTGGGGCGCTCAAACACAAAGATCATTAGAAAATTTTGAAATCGGCAATGAAAAAATGCCAAAAGAAATTGTAGCTGGTTTTGCATATCTTAAAAAAGCTTGTGCTTTAGTAAATAATGATCTTGGAAGATTGGATGGAAAGAAAACAGAAGCAATCGCAAAAGCTTGCGAAAGTGTAATCGCTGGTGAGCTTGATGGCGAATTTCCACTTGTTGTATGGCAAACAGGTTCTGGCACCCAATCAAATATGAATATAAACGAAGTAGTTGCACATAAAGCTATAGAAATTTTAGGTGGAGATTATACTAAAGATAAATTAGTTCATCCAAATGATGATGTCAACAAAGGACAAAGTTCAAATGATACTTATCCAACTGCTATGAGAATAGCTGAAGTTGTAGCAGTTAATGATGACCTCCTCCCTGCTATAAATCAACTTAGAACAACTCTTGATGCAAAAGCAAAAGAGTTTAACTCAATTGTAAAAATAGGAAGAACACATCTCCAAGATGCAACTCCTTTAACTCTAGGGCAAGAGCTTAGTGGTTATGTTGCTATGCTTGATACTAATTTAAAACAAATAAATGATGCATTAGTATATTGTAAAGAGCTTGCGATTGGTGGAACAGCAGTTGGTACAGGGCTTAACTCTCATCCTGAATTTTCTGAGAGAGTTTCAAGCAAGCTAAATAGTTTTATGTCTAAAAATTATGGTTTTGTATCTCAACCAAATAAATTTCATGCTTTAACTGGTCATGATGCAGAAGTAGTTTTAAGTGGAGCAATGAAAGCATTGGCAGCTAATCTTATGAAAATAGCAAATGATATTAGATGGCTAGCAAGTGGACCAAGATGCGGAATTGGTGAACTTACAATTCCAGAAAATGAACCTGGTAGTTCCATCATGCCTGGAAAAGTAAACCCAACACAAGCTGAAGCTATGACGATGGTAGCAGTTCAAGTTATGGGAAATGATGTAACTGTTGGAATTGCAGCAAGTCAAGGTAATTTTGAACTTAATGTATTTAAACCAGTTATTGCGTATAATATCTTACAATCTAGTAAGCTTTTAGCAGACTCTATGAGAAGTTTTGATAAAAATTGTGCAGTTGGAATTGAGCCTGTCATTGAGAGAATTGATTCATATTTACACAATTCACTCATGCTTGTAACCGCTTTAAATCCATATATAGGATATGAAAATGCAGCTAAAATAGCAAAAACGGCTCATAAAAATGGTACAACTTTAAAAGAAGAAGCCATAGCACTTGGACTATTGAGTGGCGATGATTTTGATAGGTATGTAAAACCTGAAGAGATGATTTCTCCAAAAGCGTAATATAATACAAAAATATATATTTTTGTATTATCATTTGACATAAAAAAAGTGTGTAAATAAGTGCCATTTTTGATTTAAAAAGTTTGAGCCCATAAAAATACAAATAAAAATAATGTCAAAAGTCATATAATAACATTATAAAAACAAGAAGGAGACCAAGTGAACATACACGAATATCAAGCAAAACAAATTTTTGCTAAATATGGCGTTCCAACACCTAGAGGGATTATAGCAAATACAGCAGATGAAGCAGTAGCAAATGCCAAAGAACTCGGTGGAACCGTTTGGGTTGTAAAAGCTCAAATACATGCAGGAGGAAGAGGGCTTGGGGGCGGTGTTAAACTAGCACGTTCTTTAGATGAAGTCAAGACTCTAGCATCTGAGATTTTAGGAATGACACTTGTTACTCATCAAACAGGACCTGAAGGGAAACTTGTTCAAAAGGTATATATAGAAGAGGGTGCAGACATCAAAGATGAATTGTATCTCGGTGTAGTTTTAGATAGAGCAAAAGAGATGCCTATAATTATGGCAAGCACAGAGGGTGGCATGGCTATTGAAGATGTTGCTCATGATACTCCAGAAAAAATCATAAAAGTTGCAGTTGATCCAGCTATTGGATTCCAAGGTTTTCATGGTAGAGAGTTGGTGTTTGGTCTTGGTATCACAAATCCAGACGAACAAAAGAAACTTATAAGTTTTGCATCAAAACTTTATAAAGTATATATGGATAATGATGCTGAAATGATTGAGATAAATCCACTAATTAAAACAGGAAGTGGGGACTTCTTAGCACTCGATGGAAAAATGGGATTTGATGATTCGGCCCTTGGACGACATCCTGATATTGAGGCTATGAGAGATCTTAGCGAAGAAGATCCAGATGAGAGAGAAGCAAGTGAATATGGGCTTAGCTATGTATCACTTGATGGGGAAATTGGTTGTATGGTAAATGGCGCAGGTCTTGCAATGGGTACCATGGATACAATCAACTATATGGGTGGAACACCTGCAAACTTCCTTGATGTTGGTGGCAAAGCGAACGCTGAAACTGTTGCAAAAGGTTTTGAAATAATCCTTAAAAATCCAAATGTAAAAGCAATCTTTGTAAATATCTTTGGTGGAATCGTAAGATGCGATAGAATCGCAAACGGTATCTTAGAAGCAACAAAACTTGTTGATGTTCATGTGCCTGTTATAGTTAGACTTGATGGTACTAATGCAATAGAAGCAATAGAAATTTTAAGAAATGCAAATATACCAAATATAATACCAGCCGTTGATCTTGCTGATGGTGCAGCAAAAGCCGTAAAAGCCGCTAAAGGAGAAAAATAATGTCAATTTTAGTAAATAAAGACACAAAAGTAATCGTTCAAGGATTTACTGGAAAAGAGGGAACTTTTCATGCCGAACAATGCTTGGCGTATGGAACAAAAATTGTTGGTGGAGTAACACCAAATAAAGGCGGGCAGGAGCATCTCGGACTTCCTGTTTTTAATACTGTTAATGATGCCGTAAAAAATACAGGAGCAACAGTATCAATGATATTTGTTCCGCCTGCATTTGTTGGTGATGCGGTAATGGAAGCAGCCGATGCAGGCATAGAACTTGCTGTTGTTATCACAGAGGGCGCTCCAGTTAGAGATATGCAAATGGCAAAAGCTTATGCTACTAAAAAAGGCATGAAGACTATAGGGCCAAATTGTCCTGGTATCATTACTGCTGAGGAGTGCAAGATAGGGATTATGCCTGGAAATATTTTCAAAAAAGGAAATATAGGGCTTATTTCAAAATCAGGTACTTTAACATATGAAGGCGCAAACCAAGTATGCAAAGAAGGCTTTGGAATAAGTACAGCTGTTGGAATTGGCGGAGATCCGATTATTGGTTTATCATATAAACAACTTTTACCAATGTTTGAAGCAGATCCGGAAACAAAAGCTATTGTAATGATAGGTGAGATTGGCGGAGATCTTGAAATTCAAGCTGCTGCATTTATCAAAGAAAATATCACAAAACCTGTTGTTGCATTTATTGCGGGTCAAACAGCTCCAAAAGGTAAGAGAATGGGGCATGCTGGTGCAATCGTAAGCGGAAGTGCTGGAACTGCGGCTGAAAAAATGGAAGCTCTTAAGGCTGCTGGCGTAACAGTAGTTGTAAGCCCAGCAGAAATTGGTAAAGCTGTAAAAGAAGCTCTATCAAAATAGTTTTAAAATATAAGTCTTGTCGTCCTGATAGTGAAATAAATTCAGCATGACTTGATTTATCCTTCATCTACACACACTTAAACTCACACTTATTACTAATTATGTTATACTTATTTATAAAACAAAAGGATTTTATTATGAAACAAACATTTGAAGTTGAAAATGTTAAATGTGATGGATGTGCAAATACTCTAAGAAAGAAACTGTTAAATGATTTTGGAGAGATAGAAGTGAATCTAAGTGTTTTGCCGAGGCAAATAACGCTTGATATAAAAGATGAAGATATCGATAAACTTAAAGAAACACTAAAGTCTATGGGATATCCTATGAGTAGTGAAAAACTTGATACGATAGACAATATTACAACAAAAGCAAAAAGTTTTATCTCTTGTGCTACAGGTAAGTTTGATAAGTAAAAAAAGCTAAAAAATAATGTGCCACAAAAAGTAACAACTTACTCTTTTGGCATATTATTATATACGTTTAAAATTATCATTATAAAATTTTAGTTATTCTATGTTTAAGTGAATAGGGACACCATCACTTTGCTGAAGATTTTATCTTCATCCAAAATAATAATATAAAAAGAGGGGAAGTAGATGTCATCAAATATGAAAGCTCCTGAAAATACGCCAGTATGGGTTAATACCGCTAGATG
>FAXN01000048.1 GCA_001493195.1 Sulfurovum sp. enrichment culture clone C5
CTAAGATTAGGGCAAAAGGGAATGGATAAGATAGAGCAAAGAGGAATAGAATATTTATTTAGTGTACAGCAGTTTATGAAAGATATTGTTGTCAAATTAGAAATACCATTTTTGGAAATTGATGCCACAGAAAATATTGAAAATATAAATCAAAAAATAACTAATTTTATATGGGAGAAAAAATGATTAATCCTTTGCGAGGAATGAAAGATTTAGCTTTTGAAGATAGCCAAAAGTTTGTGCATATTGTAACGACTGCAATAAAGATTGCAAGAAATTATGGCTATAGCTATATAGAAACTCCTATCCTAGAAGAGACAGCACTATTTAAGCGTTCTGTTGGTGAGAGTAGCGATATAGTTGGTAAAGAAATGTATCAATTTCAAGACAAGGGTGATAATGATGTGTGTATGCGCCCAGAAGGAACAGCTGGGATTGTTAGAGCATTTATCTCAAATAAACTTGATCGTCAAGATTCCAACTATCGTTTTTATTATTATGGACCTATGTTTAGATATGAAAGACCACAAAAGGGACGGTTGAGATCTTTTCATCAGTTTGGTTGTGAGAGTTTTGGAGAAGCAAGTGTATATGAAGATTTCACAATTATTTGTATGATAAAAGATATATTTGATTCTTTGAATATAGGTTTTACATTAAAAATAAACTCACTTGGGTGTAAAGATTGCATGCCTGCATATAGAGAAAAACTTATAGCATTTTTGGGCAATATTAAAAATGAGTTATGTGAAGACTGCAATAGAAGAATTGATACTAATCCTATAAGAGTTCTTGACTGTAAGACAGAAAAATGCCAAAGTATGCTTAGTGGTTCGCCAAAATTACTAGATAACTTATGCGAGGTTTGTGATAGTGATTTTGAAAAATTAAAATTATTACTTGAAAATATGGGTATAAAATATGAGTGTGACTCAAATCTAGTTCGTGGGCTTGATTATTATAACAAAACAGCATTCGAGTTTGTAAGCAATGAAATAGGAAGTCAATCTGCAATAGCAGGGGGCGGAAGATATGATAGACTTGTAGAATTTTTAGATGGCAAGCCAACACCTGCTGTTGGTTTTGCCTTGGGAATTGAGAGAATTATGGATCTTGTAATTTTGCCTGAGCCTAAAAGAGAAGGGTATTATTTGGGTTCTATGAACGAAGATGGTATCCATAAACTTCTCGAAGTTGCAAATTTTTTACGAAAAAACCATAAAGTCACACTGGAGTATAAGTCTAAAAGTTTAAAATCACATCTAAAATCTGCCGATAGAGCAGAGGCTAAAAGTATTATTTTTATAGGGGATGATGAATTAGCAAATGAGACACTTTGGATAAAAGATTTAGAAACAAAAGAAGAAAAAATTATCAAGATTGATAGCATAGAATCTTCTTTATAGTAGTGTTTTAAAAATATTCTTTTATGATATTTGGT
>FAXN01000049.1 GCA_001493195.1 Sulfurovum sp. enrichment culture clone C5
AGTGCCATAAGTAGCAAGATAGACAATAGTGTATGGCAAGCCACGATAGATAGATTTACCATAAAAGTCAAAAACAGAGAGTTTGAAAAAGGTTTTACGGAAGCTATAGAAGAGATTGGAGAAATTTTGATTGAAAAATTTCCTATACAAGAAAATGACAAAAACGAACTACCAAATCATTTGATAGAGATATAAATGTCATTGCGAAGAATGAAGCAATCCATAATGGACTGCCGCGACTTCCTTGAAGTCTCGCAGTGACAGTCCCGTCACTCCTGCGTAGGCAGGAGTCTATTGATTTCTCATTTCCAATACATACAGCCAAAAGCCATGATACGCTACCACTCAGGCATACTCATAAGCTTGTTGTATCGTTATCATTATTCTTTCCATCCTTTATCTAAAAATTTAACTTGAACCTCTTTTTGGGTGGTTGAAATATTTTTTAATCCATTTACAAGTTTTTCGCCATTTATAGAATAAAATTCATTGCACTCAAGTATAGTTTTAGTTTTAAAATTCACATTATCATCTTTCTTTTTAAAGCAGTTAATATAAAGTAGTTTATCTTTTTCTGTCGGAGCTTTTTGTGACACAAACCCTATATTAGCTTCATCTGGAAAATTTACTTTCTTTGGGAAAAGTTTCTCATTTTTACTTTTATCTCTCAAAGGGAAAGAAAATATTATTTGTCTTTCTAGTGCTAATTCCCTCCAATCAGAATCCCACGATACGGTCACATCCTTTTTTGCATTAACCAGCATTTCTCCTGCTAATTCAATATTGTCATTCTTGCTCTGCATATAGGCGTAAATTTCTTCTGCTTCCCATCGACATATGCCTGGCAAATAGCTATCAAAATAAACGATAGATTCAAATTTACCATTTTTAACTGTTGTAGGAAATGTTTTTATCTTATGTCTACTTCCTCCATTGTCCAATAACCATTTATCTCTATTGCAATTTATATTATTGCTTTTAAAACGAATACCAATTTTCATGTTGGTATCCTTTTCGAACGGATAGTCACCATATACTCTCATTTTGAGAGTTGAATGAGGATTTATATCAGGCGTGCTGTTTGAGTTATAAAATGCTATCTTTGCATAATGATAAGCAATGGGCGTCAAAAGTAAAGCTATGATTAATGCCATTTTCTTGATTTTCTTTGTGTTATTTTTCAATATTGCATTTATCAGCATTACGATAGAAACAATAATTGATATAATTAGTGCTATTGGAAATAATAAATAAAATAGAAATACTAGTGACATTTTTTATCCTTTTTTAGTTTTTATTAAAATTGTACATTTGTTATCTATATACCACTTATCTCATCAATTCATAATATGGAGCATTCAAACCCTTATCGACAAAATCTACTTCAAGCTCTTTTTGTGAATTTGAAACTTCTTCAAAACCGACAGAGTGTGTATTGCCAACGGCGCATGTCACTCTTTTGCCTAAACGCTCATTGTCTTCTTGCGTACAGTTGATTTGGCGTTTGGTCAATTTGCTTTTATCACTTAGATTAAGCATCGCTACACCTCCTTGAGTATAGCCTGGACACTGGAACTCAGGATAAAAATTTACCATTTTCCATGTAGAGAACATCTGTTTGAAATGATCCTTATAGATTGTTGCTTCGTATGTTCCATCTTGTTTGATGGTTGCAGGCACTTTATCCCGCTCACTGTTTATAAATCCGAGCGAATTGTTGGGAATATATGTTGTATGAAAAAGTAGTTTGCACTCTTGACCGAATGAGGTTTTGCCATATATCTTCAGTTTATCGGTAGGATTAGGATTGATATTTGGATGTTCATTGTATTTATAGAATGCAATCATTAATCCTATTTTTGCCAAATAGAGAAGAGGAACTATTATCAGGATATACTTTATGGTTATAAGGATATACCTTGTAGGTTTATTGATATTCATTACGCCACCTTTTCATAATATGTATTTTGATTATTTTTATAATTTTTTGTAGTCATTGGTGTACCCCAATATATTATTTTAAGTTATATAAATAATAGTGTATCTGTTAGATTTTTAAAGTATTATTAAAGATTGTTGTTTATTGGATTTTAGTATGCATTCCAAATGGAACGAGAGAAAATGTCATTGCGAAGAATGAAGCAATCCATAATGGACTGCCACGACTTCTTTGAAGTCTCGCAGTGACAATTTATAATCATTTAATGACAGCCACATCCACCATCATTTTTTTCTTTTGAAGCAGCTCCAGTACTACATGCACTCACTCCTGGAGGAGTTGTTGGTTGGATGGCAGAGTTATCCGCCCCACCCTCTGCATTTACTTTGTCTATAAAAGATATAAGCTTATTTGCAGCCTCCATGTATCTTTTTGCACTTTGGCTCTCTGGCTTATGATAAATGATAGGCATACCAGTATCTCCACCTATTCTAATTGCAGGTTCGATAGGGATTCTAGCCATAAGTTCAGTATCAAACTCTTTTGCAACAGCAGCACTTGTACCCATACCAAAGATATCAGACTCCGTGCTACACTCAGAGCATATAAATCCGCTCATATTTTCTATAACACCTGCTATTGGGATATGAAGTTTTTGAAACATATCAAGACTTCTTCTGCTGTCATCCAAACTTACTTCTTGAGGAGTTGTAACTGTAACACCAGCTGTAACAGGCACACTTTGAGCCAAAGTAAGTTGTGCATCACCAGTACCTGGTGGCATATCGATAACAAGAACATCAAGTTCACTCCACAAAATATCTCTAAGGAATTGTTCTATGGCTTTCATTATCATAGAACCTCTCCAAATCAGAGATTGACCTGACTCCATCAACGATCCCATACTCATCACTTCAACACCATAAGCTTTAAGAGGTGCTACTTTATTGCCCACGATATCTGGTCTTTGGTCGATTAAGCCCATCATTCTTGGAACATTTGGTCCATATATATCAGCATCGAGAAGCCCTACTTTTTTACCTTGCATAGCCATAGCTATCGCTAAGTTAACGGAGGTTGTAGATTTACCAACTCCTCCTTTACCTGAACTTACCATTACAAAATTTTTCACTTGTGGAACTAGATTTTTACCACTCATGGAGTTGCTCATTTGTTTTGGAGCTTGTGGTTGATTTATGGTTACTATAGCTTCTGATACTCCTATCTTGGCAAGCTCAACTTTTGCGTCATTGCTTATCTGATCTCTCACCTCATCTGCACTTGAAGTTATATCGATAACTACAGCTACTCTAGTACCTACTATATCTACATCTTTTACAAAACCAAAAGTTACTATATCTTTAGTAAACCCTGGATATGTAACATTTTTTAGTGCTTCTAAAACTTTATCTTTTGTCATTTTATATATTTCCTTTATTTAAATTGTAATTATATTTCATTCTTCATACTCTCGCCATGCTCTTCGATGATACTTTGTGTGATTTTGTATGAACAAAATTTTGGTCCACACATAGAACAAAATTCTGCATCTTTAAATACATCTTGAGGTAGCGTTTCATCATGAAACTCTTTTGCACGATCAGGATCAAGAGCTAGTTCAAATTGACGATTCCAATCAAACTTATACCTAGCATCACTCATAAGATCATCCACATCTCTTGCACCTTTTCTGCCTCTTGCAATGTCTGCAGCATGTGCTGCAATTTTATAAGCAATTATACCCTCTCTCACATCATTTGCGTTTGGAAGTCCTAGATGTTCTTTTGGTGTCACATAACAAAGCATACTTGCACCATGCCATCCACCAACTGCTGCACCAATTGCAGAACTTATATGATCATATCCTGCGGCTATATCTGTTACCAAAGGTCCAAGGATATAAAACGGTGCTTCATGGCAGTACTCACGCTCTATCTTCATATTTCTCTCTATTTGATTTAGCGGAACATGACCTGGACCTTCTATCATAACTTGAACATCTTTTTCCCACGCTCTAAGTGTAAGTTCTCCCAACACTTTAAGTTCACTAAGCTGGGCTTCATCGCTAGCATCGTGCAAACATCCTGGTCTTAGGCTGTCTCCAAGAGAAAGTGCAACATCGTATTTTCTACAAATATCAAGAATGGCATCATAGGCTTCATAAAAAGGATTTTCCCTATGATAATGCATCATCCATGCAGCCATCAAGCTTCCACCACGACTCACTATACCCATTTTTCGTTTTGCAACATGAGGCATAAATCTAAGCAAAAATCCTGCATGAATAGTAAAATAACTAACACCCTGCTTTGCTTGTTTTTCTATAGTTTCGAGCATTTTTTCTATAGTTAAATCTTCTATTTTATTGTTGCAGTCATGCAAAATTTGATACATTGGAACTGTACCTATAGGCACAGTAGAGTGAGCGATGACTGCTTCTCTTATACTATCTAAATCGCCACCAGTACTTAGATCCATAATAGTATCGGCACCATACTTTAGACATACATCAACTTTTTCTATCTCCCCAGAGATATCACTTGCAAGTGCTGATGAACCTATATTTGCATTTATTTTACAACTTGCCGCCATACCAATAGCCATAGGTATTTGATGTTTATGATTTATATTGGCTGGAATTATGCATCTTCCTCTAGCACACTCACTTCTAAGTAACTCTGGGTCAATATTTTCTACTTTTGCGACATACTCCATCTCTTCAGTAATAATGCCTTTTTTTGCATAATACATTTGAGTTGTGACTTTGTCATTTTTTCTATTTTCTATCCATTTTTCTCTCATAAGCAAATCCTTAATAATTTGTAGTTATACCTACAGAATCTTAAAATATTATAAAATAATATACATTTTACAAAATATTTTTTAAAAAAGAGTTTTTTTGTCCTATTATTTTTAAATTCTACTAAAAAGTCTATATAAAGTTTTTCAAATGTATAATTTTGTTACATTATTAGTTTATCAAGGATGATTATTTGAATGATACTACTTTAGTTCTACTCGGGGCAGGCAACTCTACAAGATTTGGGCTAAAAACAAAAAAACAATGGCTATATATAGGCGAAGAGCCATTGTGGTATTTTGTAACAAAACAGTTTAAAAAATATGGTTTTAAAGAGACTATCGTTGTTTCATCTATTCAAGAAATACCTTATATGAAAAAATTTGATACATTTGCTTTTGTTGAAGGTGGCGAGACTAGACAAGAGTCTTTAAAAAATGCGCTACAAAATGTTTTAACAAAATATGTATTGGTTAGTGATATAGCTAGATGCTGTATAGATCACGATATGATACAAAGGATATTGGACAATAAAGAAAAAGCCAACTGCATAGTTCCTGCACTTAGTATTTCTGACACTTTATATATGGATGATTCTCCTGCAAACAGAGAAGGTGCAAAACTCATACAAACTCCTCAATTAAGTGAAACTAAGCTTCTCGTAAAAGCTATACAAACAGATGAATTGTTCACAGATGACAGTAGTGCTATGCATAAAAGTGGTTACAAAATACTTTTTGTTGAGGGTTCACAAAATGCACATAAACTTACATTTGCGAGTGACCTTGAAAAACTCACTTGTTTAAAAGCACCATCTCTGAAAACATTTACAGGTTTTGGCATAGATACACATCCTTTTGAGCAAAACAAACCTATGTATCTTTGTGGCGAAAAGATAGAGGAAAATTTTGGCTTCAAAGCTCACAGTGATGGCGATGTTGCCATACATGCCATTATAGATGCTCTTCTCGGTGCAGCAGGACTTGGAGATATCGGAGAATTTTTTCCAGACAGTGACGATAAATACAAAGATATAGACTCCAAAGAACTTTTAAAACTTTGTGTTGAAAAAGTAAACTCTTATGGATTTGCTATAAACAACATCGATATAACCATACTTGCCGAGATACCAAAAATATCACCATATAAAGAAAAAATGAGGCAAACACTTTCTGGGATACTAGACATAAATCAAAGAAGTGTAAATATAAAAGCAACAACATCAGAGAGTCTTGGCTTCATTGGCAGAAATGAAGGAATCAGTGTTCATGCCGTTGCAACACTAAGTTACTTTAACTGGGCGGAAATATGAAAATAATAATTGTAGAAAATGAGTTGTATCTTGCTCAAAGTATAGCATCAAAGATAAATCAACATGGTTTTGAATTCGAGATACACCGCTCGCCAAAAGAAGCTATGGAATCGGATGGAGATGTGTATCTACTCTCAACTAATGCTCCAAATGAAACACTGCACTCTTTTATCCAAAAGTATAAAAATAAAATCATTATTTTGATGGTTAACTATATAAACAATGATACTGTTGGCGAGCCTATAAAGCTTGGGGCGATTGATTATATTTTAAAACCATTTAGGATTGAAGAGTTATTTAGAAAGATAGAACATTATCAAGAGTTTCAAAAACTAAAAAAACAAGTATCATTTTTCAATGACTATATGGAATCAAAATTTAGAAGCATAGAATCTGAAAATATAGAAAAAATAGTTTCAAAACAATCAGTAATCATAACTAATAATCAAGTTATTTCTGATCGAATGGCTTTTGATTATGCAAAAAACAATAACTATAATTTGATTTTCTTTTCTCTCCAAAACAACAATTGGAAACAAAAAATTGAGCAAAAAGAGAATGATATATTTTATATAAATGATTTTGACAGTTTAAAAAAATCTGAGAAGGAAAACGCTCTAAATGAAATATCAAAATTAAATTTTATTTTAGTCAGCAGTAATGATCTAGAAGTAGATTATCAAAAAATTACAATATTATCAAAAAATAAAATTGGCTGCCAAAGTGATATTTTGACTATTGATGAATATACACAACAAATGATTGTTGATTTTCAAGGCAAATATCCAGATACTGAATTATCAAAAAAACTAGGCATGTCAAGAAAAAGTTTATGGGAAAAAAGGAAAAAATATGACATTTACAAAAAGAAATAAAGCAATCCATATAGATACAGAAGCATTATCTTCTCTTGCATTGGTTCAAGCTGGATTAATACACCCAGTTGATGGACTCATGAATAAACAAACATCTCAAGAAGTTGATAAAAATAAAGTCTATAAAGATATGCCATTGCCTTTTTCTTTTATACTCGCACCAAGTGGAAAAAGAAATTTTGAAGTTATATCATCACTAAAAGCTGGCGAAATTGTAGATTTGATAAATGGGGAGAGAAAGGTTGGAGAACTTACAGTTGAAGAGACTTTCGAGATAGATCCAGAGCAAAGAATATTTAATATTTTTGGAACAAACGATACACTTCATCCAGGTGTTAAAAATACTATTAATAGACTTGGTAAAATGGCAGTAAGCGGAAAATATATAGTAAAATACCTTCCTGTTGAAGACAATATAAAAAAAGTTAAAAATACTATCAAAGAAACAGGAGCAAAAAAGATAACGGCAATGATGCTTGCTGCAAATCCTTTTAACAGAGTTCATGAGAGAATCATAAGACAAAAGTTAAATCACTCTGATTTGGTTATACTATTTTTAAGAAAACCATTCAATAATGATGGATTGAGTTATAACATAAGAAGCAAAGCTCTTGAGAAACTTATAGATAAATTTTTACCAAAAAATAAAGTGATTGTAGTTCCTCTTGAAAATACTTACATATTTGCTGGATACAATGAGCTCATTTTAGATGCTATAGTCGCAAAAAACTATGGGTGCAGTGAGCTTACGGTTGGCAAAAACCATGGTGGGCTTAGTGTATATTATTCTGACAATGAAATAAATACTATATTTAATGAGTGCGAGTATGGTAATCTATCGATAAATATTGAAGTAGTAGAAGAATATGTGTATTGTAATATTTGTAAAACATTAGTAAGTAGCGAAACTTGTCCTCATGGATCTCATCATCATATAAAATACAATTCAAATGCTATATTGAAACTTCTAGAAAATGGTATCATACCTCCTACTATACTTGTTAGGAAAGAGGTTTCTTCTTATATCTTATCTCATTTGTTCCCAAACAGGTTTGAAAATGTTCAAAATTTATATTATGATTTATTTCCAAATTCTGGTCTCCTTGAAGATCAAACAGATGAATCATTTTACATAGAACTCATAAATCTATATCAAACAAGTTCTCTAACATAAGGTAAAAACAATGTCATTGCAAAAACTTTTTTTAACATTTTTTGGCTCAGGGTTATTTCCAAAAGCACCTGGAACAGCTGGCTCGCTAGTTGCTTTCATACTTGGTATTATCATACTGTACACACTAGGAATAGATACACTATTTATATTGACATTTGCGATAACCGTCATTGCTGTTGTTGAAATAAATAAATACGAAGCTGCTACAAACTCTCACGACAATAGCGAAATAGTCATAGATGAAGTAAGCGGAATGTGGATAGCTATGTTGTTTATTCAAGGTTCTTTGGCAACAACAAATAATTTTATAATTGTGGTCATAGGATATGCTTTGTCTTTTATTTTTTTTAGGGCTTTTGATATATATAAACCATCTACAATTGGCTGGATAGATAGAGAAGTTAAAGGCGGACTTGGTGTAATGGGAGATGACATACTAGCAGGTGTTGCAAGCGGTTTATTGACAAGTCTGATTATTGTATTGTTGCAAAAAATTATTTAATATTAAGCATTAAATATACAGCTCTTTTCGATATAATTGTCAAAATTATATACAGGATTGGCAATGAAACATTTTGGTATAGATATCTGGGGCGATAATAATTTTATTATCAAAAAAGATACAATCAATGTTAACTATGGTAAACAGCCATCACTCTTAGAAATTACAAACAATATAAGAGAAAGAGGATACAAAGGTCCTATTTTACTTAGATTTCCACATCTAATAAAAAAACAAATTGATACACTTTTCCAAACTTTCAAAAATGCTAAAAAAGAGTTTGATTATAAGGGTGATTTTCACGCTGTTTTTCCTCTTAAGGTAAATCAATTTCCAAATTTTATACACGAATTGATGGATGTTACAAAAGGCTATAATTACGGATTAGAGGCTGGCAGTAAAGCTGAACTTATCATAGCCATGTCACTTACTCCCATAGGTGCCCCTATAACTGTAAATGGATTCAAAGACAAAGAGATGATTGCACTATGTTTTATAGCTGCAAAAATGGGACACAATATAACGATAACTATAGAAGGTATCACAGAACTTGAAACTATCATACAAGTTGACAAAGAATTAAATAGTAATGTTAAAAAAAGAGTTGTTCCAAAAATTGGTGTTAGAATCAGATTGCATAGTTCTGGAATTGGTATCTGGGCAAAAAGTGGCGGATATAGCTCTAAATTTGGGCTAACATCAACAGAACTTATCGAAGCATACGAAATGCTAAAAGAGTATTCATTGCTTGATAGCCTATGGATGATACACTTTCACATTGGCTCTCAAATGGGAGATATTGCTCCACTCAAAAAAGCTTTGAGAGAAGCTGGAAATATCTATGCTGAGCTTAAAAAAAGAGGCGTAGAGTCTCTCAGGGCTATAAATATAGGTGGTGGCTTGGCTGTTGAATATTCTCAACATAAGCATACACAAGAGAGAAACTACTCCATAAAAGAATTTTCAAATGACGTTATATATCTTATGCAAGAGATTTCAAAAAGCAAAAATGTTCCTGAGCCTGATATATTTACAGAATCTGGTAGATTTATAGCTGCGAGTCATTCTGTAATAATCGCACCTGTACTAGAACTTTTTTCACAAGAATACAATGAAAAAAGCTTAAGATTAAAAGAAAAAAATCCACCACTTGTGCAAGAGCTTTATGATCTATTTAACTCTCTTAAAAAAACAAATGCTAGAGAATATATGCATGATGCACTTGACCATATGGAGAGCCTGCTTACACTATTTGATTTGGGGTATATTGACCTTGAGGATAGATCTAATACTGAAATTTTGGTAAACCTTATCATCAAAAAATCTATACAACTTTTAAAAGATGAAGATGCAAATGAACTAAGAAGATTACAAGACAGAATCCAAGAAAAATATTTAGTTAATTTTTCAGTATTTCAATCGTTGCCTGATTTTTGGGGATTAAGCCAAAATTTTCCAATTGTTCCATTAAATAAACTTGATATCAAGCCTACAAATCCAGCAAGTATTTGGGATATCACTTGTGATAGTGATGGGGAAATTGGATTTAAACCAAAAACACCTTTCTATCTTCATGATATAGATGTAGAAGAAGAAGAGTATTTCTTGGCATTCTTCCTTACAGGAGCTTATCAAGAAGTACTAGGGATGAAACATAATCTTTTTACCCATCCAACAGAAGCGGTTATAAGATTTGATAAAAATGGTAATTATGAAGCAGATGGAATCATAGAAGCACAAAATCTCATGGATATACTTGATGATTTAGATTATGATACCAGCATTATAGATAAATCATTAAAAAATAAAATTGAAGAGTCGTCCAATCTGACAAATGATGAAAAAAGAGAGCTTTTAGGTACTCTTTATCTGTACTTAAGTGAAAATAGTTATCTTAAGACTATTCAAGCACTTCAAAAATAAACTAAAGAGGATATGATGGGACTTTTTGCATCAATTTTAGAAGACTTTCAAACAGTTAAAAAAAATGATCCGGCTTTTAAAAGCAATTTGGAACTATTTTTCAATTATCCGGGTGTTTGGGCTCTTTTTTATTATCGTATTGCAAATTTTTTATACAAAATAAAAATTCCATATCTTCCAAGGATGATGTCTGGACTTGGTCTATTTTTAACTTCCATAGATATACATCCTGCAGCAACCATAGGAAGAAGAGTTTTTATAGACCATGGGATAGGTGTTGTAATCGGTGAAACAGCCGTAGTAGAAGATGATGTCTTGATATACCAACAAGTCACCCTTGGTGGAGTTAGCTTAGATAAAGATACAAAAAGACATCCAACCATAAAAAGTGGAACTGTTATAGGGGCAGGAGCAAAAATACTCGGCAATATAACCATTGGAGAAAAAGCTAGAATAGGAGCAAATTCAGTAGTTGTCAGAGATGTTCCTGATAATTCTACCGCTGTTGGCATTCCTGCTCGTGTAATAGAAAAAGGGTTTGACAAAAATCCACTTAGCCACAACAAAATACCTGATATTGACAAAGAAGTATTTGGATATATCTTAAAAAGAATTGCTGTTTTGGAAAATGCAATCATTTCAAAAGACACTTCAAATATAAATTCAAAAGACAACGAACTCGAAGATTTATATCAAGCGTTCTTAAAATCAATGAAAAACTAATTTGATGGTTAACTTGTAAGTAAATTACTATCAAATAATTAGTATAATATTATCAATAATTTAACAAGGGTTTATATATGCTTTCAAAAAGAGTACAAGCACTTTCGCCATCACTCACTATTGCCGTTGCAACTTTAGCAAAAGAATTAAAGGCAGCTGGAAAAGATATTGTTAGTTTTTCAGCAGGAGAGCCAGACTTTGATACTCCTAGAAAAATCAAAGAAGAGGCTATAAAAGCCATAAATGATGGTTTTACCAAATACACTGCCACAGCAGGAATACCAGAATTATTAAAAGCTATTAGTGGCAAACTCAAAAGAGATAATAATTTAGATTATGAACCAAATCAAATTATTGTAAGTAATGGTGCAAAACAATCACTATTCAATCTTTTTCAAGCTGTAATCGATGATGGGGATGAAGTTATTATCCCTGCTCCATATTGGGTGACTTATCCTGAACTTGTAGTATATAGTGGTGGTGTACCAGTTATCATAGATACTGATGAAAAAAGTGGATTTAAAATTACACCAGAGCAACTCAAAAATGCTATAACACCAAATACAAAAATGTTAATTTTAACATCGCCATCAAATCCAACTGGTTGCGTATATAGCAAAGAAGAGTTAGTGGAAATTTCTAAAGTACTAAAAGGTACAGATATTTTAGTAGCTAGTGATGAAATGTATGAGAAACTTGTTTTTGGAACTAACTTTGTTTCTACTGCAAGCATAAGCGATGATATGTTTCAAAGAACAATAACCATAAATGGTCTAAGTAAATCTGTGGCTATGACAGGGTGGAGATTTGGGTACTTAGCTTCTCCGAACAAAGAACTAATTGCCGCTATGGATAAACTACAAAGTCAAAGTACTTCAAATATCAATTCAATTACACAAAAGGCTGCAATTGTAGCACTTAATGGTGAAGTTGATGATGAGATAGAACAAATGAGAAAAGCATTTGAAGGAAGAGCCAATAAAGCAGTGGAGCTTTTAAATAGCATTGATGGGATAAGCGTACTTAAACCTCAAGGTGCTTTTTATCTTTTTGTCAATATAAAAGATGTTTCTGATAACTCTATAGAATTTTGTAAAGAATTATTAAAAGAGACTGGTGTTGCTGTAGTTCCAGGAGTTGGCTTTGGGAGCGAAGGATATTTTAGATTTTCATTTGCTACAAATATGACAACTATCCAAGATGGTATTAGAAGAATTAAAAAATTTGTAGAAAAAAGTTAATTTATCTTGAGCTTTGCTCAAGATTTGAAAATTAATTATTTTTATCTTTTTGTAGCTTTTTGTAAAAAATACCAAATAGCTCCAAGTACACTAAATAGCACCAATGGAGCTATCCACGGATTTTCTGATACTTTATCAAATACTTTAATTATAAATTCACTTGCATAATACCCACTAAGTCCTATTGATGTCACAAAAATTATAGACGCGAAAAAATTATAAAATGCAAATTTCCAAAATGGATATTTTGATAAACCCATGCTTAATGGGATGAGAGTCTTAAGCCCATATATATACTTTTTAACAAATATCACCAAATTTCCATATTTTTTAAACATCAAATGAGACAATGCTAGTTTTCTAGTGTGATTTTTAAAATAAGGCATTATGGATTGTCTTTGGTATCTTGCTAGATAAAATAACAAAATGTCGCCCAAAAAGTTAAACAGTGCAGCAACACTTAGGGCAGTAAATAGATCAATCTTGCCCAAAGATGCAAAAACACCAACTGCTGCGACTATAACCAAAGAGCCTGCTAAAGAAAAAAAGGCTATTGCAACATAGCCCCATGTAACCAATGAAGATAGAGTTTCTTCCAAAGTTTTCCTTCTATTTAAAAATGAAAATGTATTATAACTAAATATTCCAATAACTCTTTGGGCAAATTCAAAATGTAGTTTTTTTATGATAAAATTCGTTAAATTCCAAGGAGAACATATGTCTAAAAATACCCTCATAATTGGTGCTGGAGGTGTTGGAAACGTAGTAGCATTCAAATGCGCGATGAATAAAGACACATTTGGCAACATAACACTAGCAAGCAGAACTCTTAGCAAATGTGATAGCATTGCAAAAAACATAAAAGATAAAATTGGTATTTCGATAGATATAGCAAGCGTAGATGCGGATGATACAAATGAAGTGGTAAAATTGATCCAAACAACAAAAGCAGATATTGTCATAAATGTTGCACTTCCATATCAAGATTTAACTATCATGGATGCATGTATCGCTACAAAAGTTGATTATCTTGATACTGCAAACTATGAGCATCCAGACACTGCCAAATTTGAGTACAAAGAGCAATGGGCAAAAGATGGCACTTTTAAAGAGGCTGGCATCATGGGATTACTTGGAAGTGGTTTTGACCCAGGTGCTACAAATATGTTTTGTGCTTATGCGCAAAAACACTATTTTGATGAAATTCACACTATCGATATTCTTGATTGTAATGCCGGAGATCACGGATACCCATTTGCAACAAATTTCAATCCAGAAATAAATCTAAGAGAAGTGAGTGCAAAGGGAAGATATTGGGAAAATGGAGAATGGATAGAAACCGAACCAATGGAGATTATGCAAGTCTGGGATTATCCAGAAGTTGGTCCAAAAGATAGCTACTTACTTTACCATGAAGAGATGGAAAGCTTAGTCAAGCACATCAAAGGACTTAAGAGAATTAGATTTTTTATGACTTTTGGGCAAAGTTACTTAACACATATGAAGTGCTTGGAAAACGTTGGAATGCTTGGTATCAAAGAAGTTGAGCATAAGGGCATGAAAATAGTACCTATAGAATTTTTATCTACACTGCTCCCAGATCCTGCTAGCCTAGGGCCAAGAACAAAAGGTAAAACAAATATAGGTATAGTCGCTGAAGGTCTAAAAGATGGCAAAAAACGCAAGATATACATCTATCAAGTCAAGGATCACGAAGAGTGTTATGCTGAAGTTATGAGCCAAGGAGTAAGTTACACAACAGGAGTTCCTGCGATGATAGGAGCAAAACTCATACTTGATGGTATTTGGAGCGGTAAAGGTGTATTCAATATGGAACAACTTGATCCAAATCCATTCATGGAACTCATGAACACGCAAGGACTTCCTTGGAAAATCAAAGAGATGGAGGCTTAAGCCTACCCTCTCATCCCTATAAAACTAAGAAATCTTCCACTACACTCCTGCTCTTTTCTATAAGAAAAAAAACTATCACTATCGCATGATGTACATTTATTACTAACTTCAATATTTTCTTTTTCTAATCCTGCATTTATGAGCTGATTATAATTTTCCTTTTTCAAATCGAGCATAAACTTACCATTTTGCATATTTTGCTTTACGCTATCATTAAAATTATCTGCTACATCACTACCTACTTCATAACAACAAGAACCAATACAAGGAGCGATAATGGCATATATATCTTTTGTATTTGAGTCAAATGCATCTATCATTTTTGCGATAGTCTTTGATAGTATTTGTGCTTTTGTGCCTTTCCAGCCAGCATGAACTACGGCTATAGCCTCTTTCGTTTTATCAAACAACAACACAGGAACACAATCAGCCGTCAAAACACCTATTAAAATATTTTTTTGATTTGTTACAAGTGCATCACAATCAGAA
Organism: Sulfurovum sp. enrichment culture clone C5; assembly: GCA_001493195.1. Classification (GTDB taxonomy): domain Bacteria; phylum Campylobacterota; class Campylobacteria; order Campylobacterales; family Sulfurovaceae; genus BN30871. Next base: position 14,893 of record FAXN01000049.1, read on the forward strand.
ATAGCATCACCATGATTTTTCCACCCCAATGTTTTTCTCTCTTTTATAACTACAACATTGTTACTATGAGTTTGATTTGCCAAAACTACATCAAAATCTTTATCAATTCCAAGCTTCTCCATGAGATGGTTTCTATTCTTGGATATATCGCCCACATCTTCTCCTGTATGGAATGCAAAACTAAACATATAAGGAAAAATATCATTTTTGAGTGTAGTGCCGTGTATCAATCTATCAAATTGTTTAAATTTATCATACTTCAGTAAATTACTCATGATGGTAAACCTTTGATTATTTTTTTGATATACTATCAAAAAAAATTAGGATTTTATATGCTTTCTTGGCTAAATCTAAATGAAAGAGTTTTTAAAAATTTTAACTACCTTTTATTGATCCAACTAATACCTATTTTTATTATATCATCTTGGTTGGTTTTTGAGATAAACCCAGAACTTTTTAAAAAACAGATGCTTTATTATGCAGTAGCACTTATAGCATTTGCTGTCTCTGTTATAGTACCATGGAGACTTATATTTTGGTGGCTAGTGCCTACACTTTATGGATTTAATATTTTACTATTATTATTGGTAGATGTAGCTGGTAAAACTATACTAGGTGCGCAGAGATGGCTTGAAATACCTGGGATTGGTATGACTATACAGCCATCAGAATTTATAAAAGTAAGTATCGTTATGACACTAGCCTATATGATCAGAAAAAATCCTCCACCCAAAGAGGGTTACAGCTGGATGGCTTTTTTAAAATTTTCTATTCTTATCGTCATACCTTTTTTACTTATAGCAAAAGAGCCTGATTTGGGAACTGCTATGATAGTTCTTATCGTTGGCTTTGGTATGCTGTTTGTTGTTGGTGTAAAAAAAGAGATATGGATAAGCCTAATCATACTTATGTCTCTATCTGCTCCATTGTTGTACAAATATGGGCTAAAAACATATCAAAAACAAAGAATATATGATATGGTGAACCAACCAAGCTATCAAGTAAAACAAGCTCTAATAGCCATAGGCTCTGGTGGATTTACTGGACAAGCGAAAGAAGATTCGACACAAACTCAACTAAAATTCCTTCCTATATCTTCAAGTGACTTTATATTTGCATATCTTGGCGAGAGATTTGGCTTTTTGGGAATGATGACTGTGATAACACTATATATACTTCTCATACTGCATCTGTTTTATATAGGGATACAGCCATTTACGGATTATTATATAAAGGTTTTTGCCATAGGGCTGAGTTTGATATTTTTTGTCTATATGAGTGTAAATATATATATGATTATAGGTTTAGCGCCTGTTGTTGGCGTTCCACTCCCTATGTTTAGCCATGGAGGGACTTCTTTTATAATTTTTGCTATTTTATTGGGAATTTTACAGAATTTAATTGCTTTTCAAAATTATTTAGGGTATAATTCTGACGCAAAAGTTAGTCTAGCTATCTAGAAAGTGGGTCTTTAGCTCAGCTGGTTAGAGCACTCGGCTCATAACCGAGTGGTCCAGGGTTCGAGTCCCTGAGGACCCACCAACTACTTTCTTTTGTATCTCCCTATATATCACATACAACAATCTTTTTATAACAATTTTGTTTTTTATATTGGTAACTTTAATTATAGATTTTTATATCTTAAAAGTTTTTTATTTATAGTTGTCGTTGTTGAGGATTTTTCAAGGTGGCGACTGACCCGTAATATGGCACGATATTATTTATTCTATTTTCTCCTCAGGAAACTTCTCATAATACTCTTTGATATCCATAGTATCTACATCTTTACAATTAGGGCATTTACCATCAAGTGTATCATTATAGTTAAATGTTTCTTTGCATTTTGGGCATTTAGCGAATTCAATTGGTCGCTTTGTTTTTGACTTTAATAAACTTGTCAATATAAATAACACTATTCCACTCAAAAATATACTTAAATCAAACTTTGTTTTAATGAAACCTTGACCTTTAACAAAATTATATCCAGTTAAAAATATCAATAAACCTTGTGTAAGCATAACAATAGAAATGATTCGCAATAAAATCCATAATGTATAATTCATTTTTGAGACCAATCATATATTTCATTGCCAAGATTCCAAACGGCTCCACCCATTGTTGAAGCAGCACCAGGTAACACAATATCGCTATTATTACGGGTCAGGCGTTGAATTTCCACTTTTTACCGCCTTGAAAATAAGAGATTTGGATTATTACTTAATTGTATTTTACTACTTTAAAATATCATTTTGATTAAAAGTTATTGTCAATACTGGATTCCTGCCTTCGCAGGAATGACAAATCGTCACTGCGAGGTTTTAGCCGTGGGCAGTTCCATAAAAGTGGAAATTCAACGCCTGACCTGTAATATTTAGACTTATAAGAGACAAAAACAGAGACATTGGTCACCAATACCTAACTTCAGTTAAGATAAAAACAACTGCCGTGATTGTGCAAAACAAGGCACTCGCTGTGATTTTTATACCCCGATGATGCCAATGTGTTTTGCGATAAGTAGATATTACCAAATTACGGGTCAGGCGTTGAATTTCCACTTTTTATCACCTTCCAAA
>FAXN01000050.1 GCA_001493195.1 Sulfurovum sp. enrichment culture clone C5
GGGTAGATGAGCTTGATTTAGTATTTAAAACAGAAAACTATCCGATAGAAACACTTCTTATAAAGCCTAAAAAAAGTGATATAAATATATCTAATATAGCACTTGTTTGGAGAAGAGTCTAAGCTCTACTTCCAGGTTTGATAGCAGTACTTCCAGCTTTGCACATTGGGCATTCAGAAGGCTCATACATTTCAAATTCAAAGTCAGCAAGTGCAAAAAATGGAGTATCTTTCAATAGTTTGCAATTATCTTTTCTAAGAACATCACTATTTTGTCTATGACAAAATCCTCTATTGGCTAATGCTGCAAATGCTACTACTATCCCACCAAGCTCTGTTATGATTTTTGCAACTTCCATGGCTGAGCCACCAGTGGTTATAATATCTTCGCAGATAATTATCTTTTCACCTTTTTGTATCTCAAAACCTCTTCTAAGAGACATTGCATTGTCTTTTCGTTCAGCAAAGATACTTCTTACGTCAAGCGCACGAGCAAGCTCATAACCAGCTATTACACCACCAAGTGCAGGAGCACATACTGTATCAACTTCAATTCCAGCAGATGTTATTTCTTTTGCTAAAGCATCAGCTAAAAGAGAAGCTGTTTTTGGGTTTTCTAAAACTTTTGCACTTTGTAAGTATCTATTTGAGTGATTGCCACTAGACAATATAAAATGTCCTTCAAGCAAAGCACCAGCGTTTTTATAAATTTCTTCTACATTCATATTTAAACTTTTAAGATGTCAACTTCTTTTACTTTTAGAAGTTCATCGGTTTTTGCTACAAAATCATCTGTAATTTTTTGTATTTGGTCAAGTGCTTTTTTTGCTTCATCTTCGCTCACAGCTTTATCTTTTTCAATTTTTTTGATTTTATCGTTGCTGTCTTTCCTAATGTTTCTTATGGCAACTTTTGCCTTTTCACTCATGGCTTTAGCTTGTTTTACTATCTCGTTTCTTTGGTCAACAGTCATAGGAGGGAAAAATAGTTTTATAACAGATCCATCACTGTTTGGATTTACGCCGATATTAGCTTCTTGTATAGCTTTTGTGATAGGATTTAACATCGTTTTTTCCCATGGGTTTATAGCAATTGTAGTTGCATCAAGTGCAATTACATTGCCAACTTGGCTTAATGTTGTTGGTGTTCCATAATAATCAACTTTTATATTGTCAACAATGTTTGTTGTCACTTTTCCTGTTCTAAGTGTTGAAAAGTCTCTTTTTAGCGCATCAATGCTTTTATTCATATGTGATGAGGTTTCTTCATAAATTTCATTTAACATCACTTGCTCCTGATTTAATTTTTGTTATTTTACTCTTTTTTTGCTTGCTAAGCACTTCTTGACATTTAAGGAGTGGCAAATATATGATTAAATATAATATTTCAATAACAACTCAATTATAAGGATTAACAATGAAAAAAGCTATTTTTTTATTTATAGTTACTATATTAGCAACAGGATGCACAGGTACTGTTAAGGGTGTTAAGCATGATATTGGTAATGCCTATGATGCTACAAAAGATACTGTTCAAGAAATTGGAAAATAAATAAAAATATTTTTTATAAATTTTTTTGTTTTCCAAAATAGAGTGAATAAATGCGATAGCAATTAGCCCTATGCCCACAGTTCCAGTAACAACTTCTCCTATGTGTATGTTTATCTTAAGAAGCATAATAATAGCTAAGATACCTATAGCATAATGCGCCCCATGTTCTAGGTATTTATACTCTGAAAGAGTATTTTTTTCTACAAAATACAAAGTGATACTTCTAACAAACATCGCTCCAACACCAAGTCCTATCATGATTATAAAAATATTACTCGTAAGTGCAAAAGCTCCTATTACTCCATCAAAACTAAAACTTGCGTCCAATACTTCTAGATATATAAATCCAGCTAAACCATTTTTGACACTATCTACACTAAAAGCATCATCTACCATGCCTAAAATAGCATGCAGGAGCACCCCATACATATAAGCAAGCAATATATCAAAGCTGTTTGTTAAATGCCCTAATATCAAACCAGCCAAAATCGCTATTGAGAGTGAAATATTTGATAAAAGAGAAAACTTTTTAACTAGTTTAGAGTTTTCTATTTTTTTTATCCAAGCTACTTCTTTTTCTTCAAAGAAAAAATCCAAAAATACCATAAGCAAAAATGCTCCACCAAATGCAAATATTGTATGTTCTGCTGATTTTAGAGCTTGCTCATATTTAGAAGGATTATTTAAAGCGGTATTAAAAGTTTCAACTAGTCCCATGTTTGTAACAAGAGCAACTATTGCTAAAGGGAAAAGCAATCTCATGCCAAATACAGCTATTGGAATACCAAATGTGATAAATCTTTGTTGCCAAATCTTATCCATATCTTTTAGAACCCTTGCATTTACGACTGCATTATCAAAAGAGAGAGATACTTCAAGTAAAATCAAAAGGAATGTGATGTACATAGCACCCATTCCGCCAATAGTATAGGCAAGCACAAGTCCTACAATTAAGAGTAAAAAAGAAGTGTAAAAATGTTTCATAAATTTAATCCATATAATTTTATGAAATAATAGCTAAAAAATGTTGATATTAAGCCCGAAAGAAGGGCTTAATAGGCTAAGAATTATTGTTGACAAGGATTTATTTGTACATTTGCATTAGGATACAAATAAACTTCAACTCTTCTATTTAAAGATTTGTTTTTTGCTGTCGTATTTGGAGCAACAGGAGCATTATATGAACATCCAATAGATGATACATTTGAAGCTCCAGCGTTTCCAAATTGGTATGCTACATTTCCAGCTCTTCTCTCTGATAAATCTTGATTGTAGCTATAGCTTCCACTGTTGTCAGTAAATCCAGCAACTTGAACTATTGTTTGTGGATATTGTTGAAGCACCATTCCAACTTTGTTGATTTTGTTTTGAGCCGAGGCTTGAGGTGTTGAAGAATTTACTTTAAACATCATAGAATCTCTAAACATTATTTTTACATAAGTATTTGTCTTTGTTACTATTATTTCTCTATTTGGATCAAGCTCTGCAAGAGGATCTGTGCTGACACCTGTACCCAAAGCTTTTGCAACCGCATTTGCTTGTTGATCCAAGCTATATCCTATTGCTGCACCAGCCGCACCACCAAGCAGGGCACCAATCAATATTCTTTTACCAGAATGATTACCTGTTGATCCGCCGATAATTGCACCACCTATTGCACCAGTTAATGCACCAGTTTTTGTTCTATTGTAGCTATCATCTACAGTAAGACCTTGTTCTACACAACCACCTAGCATAAACATAGCTACAGCTGAAGCAGTAATTGAGGTTAATATTTTTTTTGCCATTTTATATCCTTTTTGTAGTGTTATTTTATCATTATAGCACAATTATTTACTTATTGAGGCGCCGTTAATGTTGCCCCAATTGCACCAACAGCCGCACCAACAGCCGCACCTTGTAAAATATCCGTAGAATCACCACCAGTAATGGCACTAACTCCAGCACCAACCGCTGCACCAGTAATTGCACCGTTTGATGTTCTTTGGTCTACGCCATACAAACCACCTTGTGGCGCACATCCAGAAAGCATACCAACTACCAAAGCAGAAGTAATCATAATTACTTTATAATTTTTACTCATTTTACACTCCTTGATTTTTTTAATAGTACCAAAAAAATGTGAGGTAAATGTGAAAAAACTATTTTTTTGTAATTTTTTCATGCCATTCTTGTAGAGTTTTTTCAAAGCCAATGCCACTAGATGCATAAAATTGTAATTTTTTGCCCAAATACTCTTGTTCCACAAAACCACCAAAATCATGTGGATATAAATACTCTTTAGAATGAGTTTTTATATGGCTAGGCACTTCCAAATTTTCTCCATCTTGTACAGCTTTTAAGGCCATATTAATAGCACTATAACAACTATTTGATTTGGGAGAAGATGCTAGATAAACAACCAATTGTGCAAGTGGTATCCTAGCTTCTGGAAAGCCTATGTGAAGAACAATATTCAATACACTTGAAGCAAGAGTTATGGCATTTGGATTTGCATTGCCTATGTCTTCACTTGCAGCTATACAAAGGCGTCTTGCTATAAAATCCCCACTTTCTCCACCTTCAATAAGTCTAGCAAGATAGTAAATAGAGGCGTCAATATCACTTCCTCTTATGCTTTTAATGAGAGCCGATGCTAAGTCGTAATGACTTCCATCTTCACTGATTCCTTGTTGCATAGCATTTGGTCTTATCGACTTTAGAGTTTTTAGAGTTATTGGATTTTCTATATCACAAGCACTTTCAAGTAAACCAATCATAGCCCTGGCATCTCCACCACTTGAATTGACTAGATAATCTTTTGCGTCTTTGATTATAGAGATATTTTCTTGTTTTGTTATCATTTCAAGTAGTCTTAAAAGAGAATCATTTTCTACTGCTTTGAGTTCAAAGAGATGAGAGCGAGAACGAATAGCAGAAGTCAGTGCGTAATAAGGATTTTGAGTACTAGCACCTACGATAATGGCATCATACCTCTCCATAAATGGCAAAAGCACCTCTTGTTGAGTTTTGCTTAACCTATGAACTTCATCTATGAAAATAAGTGGTTTTTGAAGGGAATTAGTGTGGTTTTTGAGGATATTTCTAAGTTCTTCTATCTTAAATGTTGTTGCATTGAGTTCATAAAAAGGCAAGCTTAGTTTATTTGCTATATTTCGAGAAAGTGTTGTTTTACCACATCCTGCAGGTCCATAAAAAAATAGATGTGGGAGTTTGTTTGATTCTATTATTTTTCTTAATGTTGCGTCTTTACCAACTAAATGCTCTTGCCCTACAATATCATCTAGGGATTTTGGACGATATTTGTTGGCAAAAATCATTTTTTAACTCTTTGCTCTTGCTTTTTTCATAAATTTATGTAAATCATCATACTCTTTACGACTAAAATATCTTGTTTTATTTGTTGGAAGATTGTTGAGTTCTATATCTCCATAAGCAACTCGTTTTAGATCCAATACTTTTGCATCAAAATGTCCGAAGAATCGTCTTAATTCTCTATTTTGACCCTCACTAATAGTAACCCTTAGCTTTGTAAAGTTTTTGCCTTCACCGCGAACCTCAAAGCTTTCAAATGGTGCAAAGGTCATACTCATTATTTTGCTTCTCTCGTGACCACCAGTAGTTGCATCTTCTAAGATTAATCCATGCTTCATGGCCTCGCCCATTGCAAGCGATAATGGTTTGTCTATCTTGATGTTATAAACCCTTGGCAATGAGCTTTCCATAAGCACTTGCGCAACTTCTGGAGTATCCGTAAGGATTAAAAGCCCTTCACTTGCATAGTCCAGTCTACCAACTGGTATGAAATGTCTATATTTACCAGAAAGTTTATGATAAATTGTAGCCCTTCCTCTGTCGTCTTTCTTTGTTACTAATACACCTTTTGGTTTATTGTAAACAATCACAGTTACTTCGTGTCGTCTCTCCACCGGACGACCTTTGACAAATATATGATCATCATCTTTTACTTCATACGAGAGTTCTGTTAGTACCTGACGACCAATTTTTACTTCACCAGACTTTATAAGCTCATCAGCTTCTCGTCTAGAGTATTTTGTATAGTGAGAAATGAATTTATTTATTCTCATGATTTTATACCAGCATTTATAAGATCATGTATATGAATAGTCCCTATAATTTTCTTTTCTTTATCGGTTATTGGCAAAAGTTGAATTTTTTTTGCTTCTATAAGCTTCAATACATCAGTTGCTAAAAGATTTTCATCGTCTAAGCTTATTGGGTTTTTTGTAGCATAGTTTAAAGCTGGTAGTGATAAATCAAAATCATCTTTTCCAAGAGCTCGTCTAAGGTCTCCATCGCTTAACAATGAAGTCAATGCATTTTCTTTATTGATTATCAAAACAGTACCTATTTTCCCTTCATTCATAACCATAATCGCATCTTTTAGGCTAGTTTGTTCGCCTATTATTGGTAAGTCATCTTTTTTCATAATGTCACTTGCTTTTACAAACAATCTTTTGCCTAAACTTCCCCCTGGATGAAATGAAGCAAAATCTTCTTGTTTAAATCCTCGTCTATGCATTAAAGCAACGGCCAAGGCATCACCAAGAGCCATAGTAAGGGTAGTAGAAGTTGTTGGAGCAGCACCAAGGGGACAAGCTTCTTTGTGTATTTTTATGGGAAGCACTATATCACTAAAACTGCCTAAAGTTGATTCCTTTGATGCTGTCATACCAATTAGCTTTACCCCAAGTCTTTTTATATGTGGAAGTATTTTTGCCAGCTCTTCGCTTTCACCAGAGTAACTTATTGCTAATACAGTATCTTCTTTGCCCATCATTCCAAGATCACCATGCAATGCTTCTGTGGGATGAAGGAAAAATGAAGGAGTTCCAGTGCTTGCAAATGTTGCAGCCATTTTTGCCCCCACTAAACCAGACTTACCTACTCCTGCTATGATTAGTTTGCCTTTTGTAGAAAGAATCATTTCAACGGTTTTAGAAAAATTAGCATCAATCATATCTGCTGCTGCTTTTAAAGCAAAAGCTTCGATTTCAAGTGTCTCTTTTGCTATTTGGATATCATCCATTTTATCTCCTTAAACGATGAAGACTATCGGTATTATTAGAGGATAGCGTTTTTTGAATTTTACGATATGTTTTCTAACAGCATTTCTTATCTCGTTTTCAATTGCTCTGTGGTCTTTTAATGCTTCGGGTTTCATAGAAGGAAGAAGCGTTTCTATAAGTAGTTCTATATCGTTTGTAAACTTCTTCATTTCTCTACCTGATACGATACCATGAGTTGTAATTACTGGCTTGCCTAAAACTCTTCCGCTCTCTTGAGATATTTGAGCAACTATATTTACCATGCCATCTTCAGCAAGTTTCTGTCTATCTAGTACTATGTCATTATCAATTGTAATATTGTTTTGATTGTCTATATATGTTTTTCCAGATTTTACAGTTTTTACTTTTTTGATATATTTAGGCGTTATCTCTACTTGATCACCATCTCCCATAAGAAGTATATTTCTCTCATCAACACCACAAGATACAGCAGTTTTTGCATGTTGCACTACATGGTTATATTCGCCATGTACAGGTAAGAAAAATTTAGGTTGCACTAAACGAAGCATTAATTTTTGTTCCTCTTGACCTGCATGTCCAGACACATGCATATCAGGCAAATCAGCGTAATGTACAGTTGCACCAGATTTTAATATATGATTCATAAGTTCGCTTACTGAACCTTCGTTTCCAGGGATTGCTTTAGCTGAAATTAACACTACATCACTTGGTTTTAATTTTATGTGTCTATGTTCATCAGTTGCCATTCTAAATAGTGCTGCCATTGTTTCGCCTTGTGAACCTGTAGTAACTATAAGAATCTCATTATCTTTATATTTTGGCACCTCGTGAACTTCTATAAAGTGCTTGTCTGGTATATCAATATATCCCAATGCTCTTGTAGTTTCAACGTTTCTTTCCATAGATCTGCCTATTACGCAAATCTTTCTACCATGTTTTATGGCTTGATCCATGGCTTGATATACGCGGTGTAGGTTAGAAGAGAATGTTGACATAATAACTCTTCCTTTTGTTGTCATAAAAATATTTTGAAAAGTTTTACCTACAGTTGCTTCACTTTTTGTAAAGCCAGCATTATGTGAATTTGTACTATCAGAAAATAGACACAATACTCCTTTTGCTCCATAATATGCAAGTCTATGTAAGTCTGGACCATAGCCATCGATAGGAGTATAATCTATCTTAAAATCTCCAGTATGTATGATTGTTCCAGCTGGTGTTTGTATAGCAAGTGAACAAGAATCTATGATAGAGTGTGTCATATGCACCCATTCTACGATAAAATCACCTATTGGGTAAGGTTGTCTTTTTGTTATGAAATTAAAATATTTACTATCATCTCTAAGTCCATGTTCATCAAATTTATTTTTTATCATTGCAAGAGCAAGAGGTGTGCCGTATATAGGGAATTTTAGCTCTTTAAAGAGATAAGGCATACCACCGATATGGTCTTCATGTGCGTGGCTTATAACGATAGCTTTTATCTTATTCTTAATAGTATGCAAGTATGAAAAATCAGGCACCAATATATCAACTCCATGCATTGTTTCATCAGGAAAACTCATACCCACATCAAATATGATAGCACTATCTTCCGTTTCAATTACAGCCATATTGCCACCAATTTCACCCAATCCACCAAGAGGAGTAAATCTAATTTTTGCATTATTGTTTGTGTCTATCATTTTCCAGGGGTTCATTCTAAGATCTTGTGCTACAAGATTTGCTTGGATAGACCTACTCATCTCTTCACTAACTGTAACAGGATTTTTTCTTCTGTCATTTCTATTATTGTTTTTAGGTTCAGTTGTTGGGTTTTCTGAGTCTTGTGTGTTTTGATTGGGGTTTGTGTTGTTTTTATTATTTTTAAAAAAAGGTTTTTTAAATTTATTTTTTTTAAAATTTGGGTTTTTGTTTTCTGTGTTTTGATCAGATGTTGTTTCTGTGTTTTGTCTATGAGGGTTAGGGTTCCTTCTGTGAGGATTTTGGCTCGTTTGTTCTTTCTTTTCGTTGTTTTCGTTCATATTTTATTTCCTTTAACGTTTCATATAGTTGTATATACTGTTTTGTTTCTACTTCATGCGGTCTTGCATTTAAATTTAGACCAAATTTTTCAAATTTATTTTCTAATGTTTTTATATCTTCTAGTAATGATAAATTTTTAATTAGTTTTTTTCTAGGTTGACTAAAAGCAATCTTTAAAAACTCTTCAAAATTATTATCATTTAATGAGCTGTTTTTTATAATTTTTAAAACAGCTGATGTTATCTTTGGTGGCGGAACAAAAGCAGTTGGTGGTACATTAAAGCAATTAGTTGCTTCTCCCACAACGGATGCCAAAACTCCAAGTGCTGAAAACTCTTTTTGTTTCGGTTTTGCCGAAAATTTGTCAGCTACCTCTTTTTGCACCATTACTAATATTGACTGACACATCTTGTCTCTCAAAGCCTTGAGAATAATATGCGTTGCAATATAATAAGGTAAGTTCGCCACTAGGTGATAAGGTTCATCTATCAAACTCTCATTTTCCCAATTGTCTAAAACATCACCACATCTAAGTTCAAAACAACCATTGTTTTTAAAACTTTCTAATGTGCTATTTAGATGTTCACACAATCGCTTATCGACCTCGAATGCTATGACATAATTGCTACTTATTAGTAGCTCTTTAGTCAAATCACCTAATCCAGGCCCAATTTCTACAATCTTTAATTTGTCTTTGGGCATCGATTGGATGATTTGTTTTAGATAAAAATCATCTTTTAAAAAGTTTTGTCCAAATTTTTTATTAGCGAATTTGGATAAATCACTATTAATCATACTCTAATTTACCTTATTTTATTTTTAATCCATGTGTAAAACTAGATTTTTACAGAATTTTTGTATAATCATAGCATATTTTATGGATGGCTTAAATGGATTATTTTGCAAAGAGAATTATACCTTGTTTAGATGTAGATAATGGCAGGGTAGTAAAAGGTGTTAATTTTGTAGGTCTTCGTGATGCTGGAGATCCTGTGGAAGTTGCAACTAGATACAACAGTGAGGGTGCGGATGAGCTTACATTTCTCGACATCACGGCAACACACGAAAAGAGATCTACTATAGTAGATGTTGTTAAACAAGTAGCAAAGGAAGTTTTTATTCCACTAACAGTAGGCGGGGGGATAAGAGAACTCAACGACATATATGCACTTTTAAATGTTGGATGTGATAAGGTTAGTATAAATTCTGCTGCGATCAAGAGACCTGATTTTATAGAAGAGGGTGCTAAAAGGTTTGGAAGTCAATGTATCGTTGTGGCAATTGACGCCAAAAGAGTAGAAAAAGGTAGATGGAATATCTTCACCCATGGCGGCAGAAATGATACAGGCATAGATGCTGTTCTTTGGGCAAAAGAAGCATTTGATCGTGGAGCAGGAGAGTTGCTTGTAACCTCTATGGATAGTGACGGAACAAAAGCTGGTTTTGACAATGATTTAAATTTAGCGATTAGCTCAGTTGTAGATATTCCACTGATTGCAAGTGGTGGAGCAGGAACGATGGAGCATATAAAAGATGCTTTTGTTAAGGGTAAAGCAGATGCAGCACTTGCTGCATCTATATTTCACTTTAGGGAGATAGAGATAAATGCCCTTAAAGCTTATCTTAAAAAAGAGGGAATTGCTGTAAGGAGCTAAAATGAAAAAATATATTATCGCTTTAAGTTTTTTGACTTTTGTATTAAACGGTGCAACAGAAATCAGTTTTAGTAAAAATTTTGAGAAATCTATAAAACCTGATACATTAGCAACGTCAATTGGTTTTTCATCAACAAAGCTAGATCAACAAAAAACTATAGAAAAACTAACTGTCATCTCTGATTATATTTCAACTATTAAAAATTTAACGATTAAAGGTGGAACATATTCTGTAAACCCCCACATAATTTATAATAATGATAAAAGTTATCAAGATGGATATGATGGATATGTAAACTATAATATTTCATCAAAGGATTCAAAAGAACTCAACAAATTCATAAGAGACATACAAAGACTTGGTGAAAAACAAGGATTGTCTATTTCTGTATCAAATGTTGCTTGGCAACTTAGCGAAGAACAATCTAGCGATGGCATTAATGATTCTTTGAGACTTAATGCAATTACTTGGGCTTTAGATTATGCAAATGCTCTCTCTTTAAAATTATCAAAAAGTTGTAGCGTTTCAAAAATTGATTTTAATGGCGGTGGGTATGCTTATAATGCTGCTCCAGCTATGGCTATGAAATCTTTAGAGAGTGATCGCGCTCCAACGCCAATACAAGATGAGCAGAAAGTTCAAGTCAATGCAAATATAACGGTAACTTGTAAATGATACTTTGTGCTGGAAACGGAGAAGTTTTTCCTTATGCCAGATCTATTGGCGTAGGGATGATTGAATCGTCAATAACATTAACGGAACTTATTATCAAGGATAGACCAAATTTTCTTTTTTTTATAGGAAGTGCAGGTAGTTATGGCAAAAAAGAAATTTTTGATATCATTCACTCTAAAAGTTCTTGCAATATAGAAAATAGTTATTTTAATTCCAGCTCTTATACTCCTATAGAAAATTTAATAACAACAAGCCAAGATGTTTCACGTGAAACAATAGTAAACTCTTCAAATTATGTAACTACAGATTTTTCTCTTGGAGAGAAATATATAAAAAAAAATATACATATTGAAAATATGGAATTTTTTAGTGTTATGAGTGTTGCTAAAAGATTTGATTTACCAGTTGGCGGACTCTTTATTGTTACAAACTATTGCAATGAAAATGCCCATAAGGATTTTAAAGAAAACCAACCAAAAGCCATGAAGCTTCTTGATGATTATATTTTAAAAAATCAAGATACGCTTTTTGCAAATTCAACAAATGGAAAATAATGCTACCTTTTATATATGATTTTATGCAAGACGAACTAAAAGAGATTATATCTCCAACCTTTAGGGTCAAGCAAATATGGAACTGGATATATCATAAATACATAGATGATTTTGAAGAGATGGGGAATATACCAAAAGATTTAAAACAACAATTAAAAGAAAAGTTTGCCCTAAAGCCTCTTGAAATTGTGGCGTCACAAAAGAGCATCGATGGAAGTATAAAATATCTTTTTAGACTACATGATGGACACACGGTTGAAGCTGTTTTGCTGCAAATGAAAGATGAAGAGTATCATGAAGATGGGGCTTTAAAACATCAAAAAAGATATACAGTTTGTATCTCTTCTCAAGTTGGATGTAAAGTTGGATGTGCTTTTTGTTTAACAGCAAAGGGCGGATTTGTTAGAAATTTGAGTGCTGGAGAAATTGTTGCTCAGCTTTTGATGATTAAAAAAGTAAATGAAATAGCAGCGAATAGAAGAGTAAATATAGTATATATGGGGATGGGTGAACCGCTTGACAACTTGGATAATGTTGTCAAAGCTATAAAAATATTTAGCGATAAAGATGGCATGGCGATATCTCCAAATAGACAAACTTTGTCAACCTCTGGACTTAGTTCAAAGATTGAAAAACTTGGGCGTCTTGATCTGGGGATTAATCTAGCTATCTCTCTTCATGCAGTTGATGATGAACTTAGAGAAAAACTTATGCCTATCAATAAAGCTTACAATATAGCTTCTATTATGGACGCTGTTAGAAATTTTCCTGTCAACGCTAGAAAGAGAGTAATGTTTGAGTACTTGGTTATCAAAGATGTCAATGATGATGTGGCCTCTGCAAAAAAACTTTTAAGCCTTTTAAATGGCATAAAAGCTAAAGTAAATTTGATATATTTTAATCCATATGGCGGTACAGAGTTTCAAAGACCAACACCAGAATCTATGCAAAATTTTCAAGAGTATTTGGTTAAAAGAGGACAACTTTGCACCATTAGAGAATCAAAAGGATTGGACATTAGTGCTGCTTGTGGACAGCTTAGAGAACAAAAGGATATTTCATGACAGGACTTGATTTAGCAATGATAGGGTTTATCTCAATAGTAGTTATAGTAGGGGTAGGATGGATTATATATGAGAGTAGGAATAACTAGCAACTAGCAGTGAACAGTTAATAGTTAGCAACTGCTCTTTGATTTTTTGGCATGATTAAACTCTTTAATTCTTTAAAATTAACCAAGCTTTTTATCTTGTATAAAATGCCCCCATATTCAAATTCTATAGCTTGTGCATGAAGCATAAGTCTGCTTGCTCCTGTGTACATTATCCTGTCATTTATGCTCAACTCGCCATCAAGATATCTATTGCTAATTTCAAAAGTTCTACCATATAATGGGTCTCCAATTATAGGATGTTTCACGTGAAACAAATGGATTCTAATTTGATGCATTCGACCTGTTTGTGGGCGACATTCAACCAAGGTTGCATCCAAACCTTCATCATATTCTATAGGGATAAAGTCTGTATGGGATGATTTTCCAAGAGCAGAAATCTCTACTTTGTGTTTGTTTGAATCATAATTATCTCTCTTTTTTATTGGTACATTTACAGAGAATGGAGCATCAATTTTTCCTTCAACCCAAGCTAGATAACTCTTCTTTATAGCTCTTTTTTCAAATGCACTTTTGAGACATATCTCGCTAATTTTATGTTTGCTAGCAAGCAATATACCTGATGTTTCTTTGTCAATTCTATGTGTGGAATTTGCTTCATTTCCACCATAAAATCTTACACAATCAAGCATTGATTCAGGAGTTTGACGTGTCTTTGGATGTACTAAAATACCACTTGGTTTATCAAAAATCAAAAAATCTTTCGTTTGAAATATCGGTTTTATACCAAGATCGATAGGCTCAAAAATTTCTAATTCTACATCGCCAGAAATCTTTTTTGCTGTATCAGTAACCACCTCATTATTTACACAAAGTTTTCCAAGATGTATAAATCTCTGTGCTTTGCCTTGTGAAATACCAAGTGTTTTTATAATGTATATAAACGCTTGAACTGGAGTGTTGACATAAAATTTTTTCTTAACAAATGGCAAAGCCGTAAACCTTTAAACACTATTTAGATATTATTTTACCATAATAGCAGAGGTAAGGTAAAAAAATGGTTGAAAGATATTCTCGTATAGAAATGAGCAGCAAATGGACTATGCAGGCTAAATATCAAGCATGGCTAGATGTTGAATTGGCTGCTGTAAAAGCATGGAATAAACTAGGTCTTATACCTGATATTGATGCTAAAAAGATTATTGAAAATGCAAAATTTAATGTTGAGAGAATAGATGAAATAGAAGCAGTTACAAGACATGACTTGATAGCATTTACTACTAGCGTAAGTGAAAGCCTAGGTGAAGAGAGTAGATGGTTTCACTATGGCATGACAAGTAGTGATACAGTTGATACTGCAGTTGCGCTTCAAATGAAAAGTTCATTAGAACTTATCATAGAAGATGTTTTGATGGTTATGGAGTCAATCAAAACTAGAGCGTTTGAGCATAAAATGACACTAATGGTAGGTAGAAGCCATGGCATCCACGGAGAGCCTATTACATTTGGTTTGGTTCTTGCAGTGTGGTATGATGAGATGGCAAGACACTTGGAAAATTTAGAGCAGACTATGAAAGTTATAAGCGTTGGCCAAATAAGTGGGGCTATGGGTAATTTTGCCCATGCACCATTAGAGCTTGAGGAGATAGCTTGTAGTGAATTAGGACTTGCTCCAGCTCCAGCATCAAACCAAGTAATTCAAAGAGATAGATATGCTCGTCTTGCAACTGCTTTGGCGCTATTGGCTAGTTCTATTGAAAAATTCGCAGTTCAAGTGCGACATTGGCAAAGAACTGAAGTTTATGAGTGTGAAGAGTATTTTGCGGCTGGGCAAAAAGGAAGCTCGGCAATGCCACACAAAAGAAATCCGATTTTGACTGAAAATATTACCGGACTCGCTAGAATCATTAGAGCTTATGCAATGCCAGCCATGGAAAATGTTGCTCTTTGGCACGAGCGAGATATAAGTCACTCTTCAACTGAGAGGTTTTGGCTTCCAGATAGTTTCATAACAAGCGACTTCATGCTTCATAGATTTAACTCCGTTATATCAAAACTTACAATAATGCCAGAAAATATGATGAAAAATCTAAATCTCACTGGTGGATTGGTTTTTTCTCAAAGAGTTCTTTTAGAACTACCAAAAGCTGGTGTTAGCAGAGAAGATGCGTATCGTATAATTCAAAGAAACGCTATGAAAGTTTGGGAAGAGATACAAAAAGGCAGACCTTCAACGAACGAAAAAGGTGAGAGTCTTTATTTGCAATATCTGCTTTCTGATGAAGAATTAAGAGCAAAATTAAGTGAAGAACAAATCAGAGAATGTTTCAATTATGACTACTATACTAAAAACGTAGATGCTATATTTAAGAGAGTTTTCAAATAATATATGAAGATTTAAAACAACAATAATATACAATCATCTAGTTATGAGTAATATAAGAAAATATTATAATATTTACAACAAAAAATATGTACAATTTCAAATTGAATAAAGGATTTTTTTAGTAAAATCTATATAATTTAGTGTTAAAAATAAGGTTCGCAATAATGATAAAAGTAGTCAAAAGAAATGGCAGGGTAGAGCCACTAGATATAACAAAAATTCAAAAATATACACAAGAATCAGTAAGAGATTTGGACAATGTAAGCCAAAGCGAACTAGAAGTTGATGCGAAACTTCATTTTAGAGATATGATAACCAGTGAAGAGATACAACAAACACTTATAAAAACCGCAGTTGACAAAATTGATATAGATAGACCAAATTGGACGTTCGTCGCCTCAAGACTTTTTTTATATGATTTATATCACAAGGTAACTGGCTTTACGGGATATAATCATCTAAGAGATTACATGACCAAAGGTGAAGAAGAAGGTAGAATAGTTTTAGGGCTCAAAGAAAAATACGATCTTGATGACTTAAATAATTACATAAAACCTGAGAGAGATTTACAGTTTACATATCTTGGGATTAGAACGCTTTACGATAGATACCTCATAAAAGATAGAAATAGCAATCCTATAGAGCTTCCTCAGCAGTTATTTATGGGCGTGGCTATGTTCTTGGCTCAAAATGAGTTTGATTGTCAAACTTGGGCAAAAAAGTTTTATGATGTAATCAGTAGTTTTGAAGTTATGGTAGCTACTCCAACACTTTCAAATGCTAGAACACCAAGACATCAATTAAGCTCATGTTACATAGGCTCAACACCAGATAATATCGAAGGTATTTTTGATAGTTATAAAGAGATGGCACTACTATCTAAGTTTGGTGGCGGAATAGGCTGGGATTGGTCTCTTGTTAGAGGCATGGGGTCATCGATAGATGGACACAAGTTGGCAGCTGGTGGGATAATACCATTTTTAAAAATCACAAATGATATAGCGGTTGCCGTAGATCAGCTTGGCACTAGAAAAGGAGCAATCGCTGTTTATATAGAGCCTTGGCATATAGATATCAAAAACTTTTTAGATTTAAAGAAAAACTCAGGCGAAGAGAGAAGAAGAACTCATGAGCTTTTTCCTTCATTGTGGTTAAATGATATTTTTATGCAAAGAGTAGAAGAAGATGGTATGTGGACCCT
Source organism: Sulfurovum sp. enrichment culture clone C5 (assembly GCA_001493195.1). Taxonomy (GTDB): domain Bacteria; phylum Campylobacterota; class Campylobacteria; order Campylobacterales; family Sulfurovaceae; genus BN30871. Next base: position 16,210 of record FAXN01000050.1, read on the forward strand.
CTTTGATCCTTTTGAAGTTCCAGAATTGACAACTTTATACAAAGACGATTTTGAAAAGAGATATATAGAGCTTGAGAGTGATAATTCTATTTCTAAAGAGGTTGTATCTGCAAAAGCTTTATGGAAAGATATATTGAGATCTTATTTTGAGACTGGAAGTCCATTTTTGACATTCAAAGATACAGCAAATGCCTCAAACCCTAATAAACATTTTGGTGTTATTAGAAGTTCAAATCTTTGCACGGAGATATTTCAAAATACATCTCCAAACAGATATAAAACAAGAATTACATACATTGATGGCACTGTAGAGTCTTTTGATGAAGATATTATCATCAGAGTTGACAATGGTATGCAAAAGCCAGCAAAAAAGATTACAGCACTTGATAGTATAAATGGCAAACAAATTTGGATGGTTGATAAAGAGATGAGTGATGGAGATACTGCTGTTTGTAATCTAGCATCTATCAATTTAGCAAAAGTTTGTACGCCAGAAGATATACAAAGAGTTGTTCCAACTGCAGTTAGAATGCTTGATAATGTAATAGACCTCAACTTTTACCCACTTGCAAAAGTTAAAAAACAAATGAAAAAACAAGAGCCATAGGACTTGGTGTAATGGGTGAAGCACAAATGCTTGCTGAGAGTAAAATAGAATGGGGGAGTAGTGATCATTTTTATAAAATAGATGAGATTATGGAGTCTGTTTCATATTTTGCCATAAGAGCATCAAGCGATTTGGCACTTGAAAAAGGTAAGTATCCTTATTTTGAAGGCTCCGAATGGAGTAAGGGCGTATTTCCTATAGATAAAGCGAATGAAAATGCTTGCAAGCTTGTTGATCGTGGTGGATTGTTTGGATACACACATGATTGGAATGCTTTAAAAGAGAAAGTAAAAAGTGATGGCATGAGAAATGGTTACCTCATGGCGATAGCTCCAACAAGCTCGATTTCAATTCTCATCGGAACGACACAAGCGATTGAACCAATCTATAAGAGAAAATGGTTTGAAAAAAACCTATCAGGTATGATACCAGTTATCGCTCCAAATTTGAGTCCAGAAACATGGGCTTTTTATACACCAAGCTTTGAGCTTGACCAAAGGCTTTTGATTCGTGCTGGAGCCATTAGACAAAAGTGGATAGACCAAGGGCAGAGCTTAAATATATTTATAACTCTTGATAAAGCTAGTGGTAAATATCTTAATGATATTTATATGGAAGCATGGAAGTTTGGATTGAAATCCACATATTACCTAAGAAGTGAATCCCCTGATACCGCCAAACAAACGGAGGGAGTGGCGGATAGAAGTATAGAGTGTTTAAGTTGCCAATAATAAGTTATTGGCAAAATTACAAAATCACAATTACTACACAATTCCAAGTTAAAATACAAATACGAAAGCGAAATTAATTAAATTTTATGTCCCCCTTATAAAAAGCTTTCTAGATACTTTCCATAATCATTACATCCCCCTAAAGTCCTTCTTGACAAAAGTAAAATGGAAAGTATCGCAACTTTTTAAAAGCTCTCAATTTAAGTCATAAGTAGTATAATTTTAAAATATAAAATTTTGGAGAAATGCTTATGGAACGCAAAAAAATATACAATCCAAATTCAGATGAACAAACAAGAGATCGTAAAATTTTTGGTGGAAATCCAACTGGAATTTTTGAACTCAATGACATAAAATACCAATGGGCATATAATCTTTGGGAAGTAATGCTAAACAATACATGGTTTCCCAAAGAAGTTGATATGACTAGAGATGTGAGTGATTATAAACAACTCACAGATTCTGAAAAAACAGCATATGATAAAGTTTTGGCTCAACTTATATTTATGGATAGTCTGCAAACAAACAATCTTATAGACAATGTAAATCCATTTATAACATCACCAGAGATTAACTTGATACTAGTTCGTCAAGCTTTTGAAGAAGCTCTTCACTCGCAAAGTTATGCAGTTATGGTTGATAGTATTTCCACAAATTCAGCAGAGATATATGAGCTTTGGCGAAGAGATATGATGCTTAAGCATAAAAACGACGCTATCGCACAAGTTTATGATGAGTTAAGCGACAATCCAACAGAACAAAATATTGTAAAAGCCATGTTTGCCAACCAAATACTCGAAGGAATCTATTTTTATAGTGGATTTACTTATATATACACACTAGCAAGAAGCGGTAAAATGCTAGGATCTGCTGATATGATACGCTTTATACAAAGAGATGAAGTTACACATCTAGTGCTTTTCCAAAACATGATAAACTCAACTAAAAAAGAGAGACCAGAACTGTTTACAAAAGAGTTGCTTGACGAGGTTTATGAAATGTTCAGAAATGCCGTTAAGCTTGAGAGCGAGTGGGGCAAATATATAACTGGCGGTCAAATACTAGGTCTTACAAATGATATCATAGAACAATATATCCAATACCTTGCAGATGAAAGACTAAAAGCTGTTGGAATGGAGAAGCTTTATAATGTTGAACACCCTATAAAATGGGTAGATCAATTTTCGAAATTTAATGATCAAAAGGCTAACTTTTTTGAATCAAAAAATACAAACTACTCTTTAGGCAGCCTTGATTTAGATGACTTCTAAAAGAGAAAACATTTATGTTAGATTTGTGGAGTTAGATGATAGTTTTGTTACATACGAAGATCGTTTAAACCATTTAGTCTCGACAACTTTAGGTTATCCAAATTCACTTATAGTTGCTTCCGAAGTATATCTAAGTGGTTTTGATTATGACAACATGGAGAAAGCTTCAAATTTTAGCCAAATGGCTATAGAAAAGCTAATAGAGATAGCGGAAAATCAAATAATAATCCTAACAGTTATAAGGAAAATTGACAATGCTTTTGTCAATCAAGCCATAGTGATTCATAATCATAAAATTGTACATACGCAAGAAAAATCAAAACTTTTTAAACTTGGAGGCGAGGATAGGTATTTTGTATCAGGGCAAGATAATAAAATCAAACCATTTGAGATAAATGGTATAAAAATAGGAATACTTATATGTTTTGAGCTTAGATTTAAAGAGCTATGGAAAGTGCTTGAGGGTTGCGATATAATAGCCGTTCCATCAAAATGGGGAGTGCTTAGAGAGTTGCATTTTAGGGTATTGTCAAATGCGCTTGCGGTTATGAACCAATGTTTTGTGGTAGCACACAGTAGCGGGGGGAAAGATATAGTAAATAGCTCTATGATTTATTCTCCAAATGGCAATCTCGTTGACAATATAGATATAGCAGAGGTTGCTAAAATGAAAAGATATATAGCAGTGGGGTGGGGATGTTAAAAAGAAGACTTTTACAAAGAATGATAGAAGAGATAGAAAAAGGATTTAAGTTAGATGACAAAGTCAAAAATGCGATTATGTCAGTCGATAGAGAACTGTTCGTGCCATCTGTATTTAAACATTTGGCATATCAGCTCGATGCTTTGCCTCTAAGTGACAACCAGTGGATAAGCTCACCATTGACAGTTGCTAAAATGACGCAATATCTAGAAATGGATGGTGTTGATAGTGTTTTAGAGATAGGATGTGGAAGTGGTTATCAAGCCGCGGTTCTTAGCAAAATGTGCAGACGAGTTTTCACGATAGAGAGGATAAATGATCTTCTTAGGGAGGCTAAAAATAGATTTAGTCAACTTGAAATTCAAAATGTATTTACAAGATTTGATGATGGTCAGCTTGGATGGAGGGATTATGCTCCATTTGAGAGGATACTTTTTTCTGCAACTGCACAAAAGATACCAGATATCATATTTGAACAACTAACAGAAGGAGGCATACTCGTAGCTCCAGTACAAGAGGGATCTATGCAGATATTAACACGATTTTACAAGATAAATGGCAAGATAACAAGCGAAGCCATAGAACAATGTCTTTTTGTGCCAGTTATCGACGGCAGGCAGAGTTAGAGGAATGTTATGAGTAATGGTTTATTTTCATCACTTGAGACTAAAGTTCTAATATGGATTAATAATGAACTATGATGAAAATATTTTAAATAACTTTATTCAAGAAAGAGAAAATAATCTTGCTATAGATTATCTAAAAACATATTGCTTCAAACAAACAGAAGACTATAAGGCCAAATTGGATTTAGCAAGTTTATTATGTTCAATTTCGTATAAAATTGATGGGAAAAATTATATTCTTGAAGATGAAATTTTGGATATTTGCGATGAAGTTATGTTGCATTCCAGTAAACTTAAAATTAAAGCTATGGTTTTAAAGTGTATAAGCGAATATTTATTTGATTTTATTTCACAAGAAATGTTAAAAATGGTTAATGATATAGAAAAATATCTATCAATAAATGATGAACACTATGGTGATTTAATCATGATTCAAGCACTTTATTATTATTGTTTTGGCGAAACAGAGAAAGCTAGAGATATTTTAATAAAGTCTATACAGATATCTCCATATTTTTCGAAAAATTTTGAATTACTCAAAGACTTATATCCTATTTCAAGTGATTTGATAGAAAATATTCCTTTTTCAAAAAAACAATTACATAAAAATATGCTAAATAATGTTAAAAAGGTTATTGATGATAAGATAATTATATACAAATTTGATAATAATATATCAATGTTTTTAAGAGGAACATTGAGATATCAAAATGAATATAATAAATTATCTAGTATATAATTGTCCTATCCCACCGTCCAAACATACTTTTTAGTCTAAATTTAGCTCGAATTTTATGACCTCTTCTCTCTTTGCCAATTTTTAAAAGAAAAATCCACTTGAATGTTGGATACTTGCTTCTAAAAATATAACTTTAGTTTCACAGCTTAGGTTCTGGCAATAAAGGCGGTGTTGAATCCATATAAGTTAGAAATGATTTCCAAAGCACTTTTGTCCGCTGATGTGTAAGTTCCAGCTTGCACTCTAGTGCCATAGTGCCTCTGATGGTTCCATCACGCCAAGTATCATACACAGCATTGCAATGTTCTTCTTTGTATTTGAGCCAAGCTTCTTGAGATTTTATTATAGACTTGATAGATACTTCATCTTGCGAATAACGCTCTATACTTTTAGCAAGGTATGTATCCATCGCTTTTTGGGCGACAAGTAACTCTTTTTGCATACATTGGTTGACATCCATAGTTGTCAATGCTTTAGTACAATCAATCTCTTCTTGTGCCATAGTAGCACAGGAGGCAAATAAAATTATAAATCCCAATTTTTTCATAAACATCCCTTGTCTTTAGTTTTTTGTCAATCACACATTATATGCATTTGTTTCTATGATATTGATGTTGCTAAAATTTGATATAATATTTTAAATAAAAAAAGGATAAAAGATGTTTAAAAATATTTTTATAGATTTAACCATATTAGTATCTCTTGACACTTTATTTCTAGAGAATCACATATGAATAATTATCGTCAATCACTTATTTTTTTCATTGGTATGTTGCTTTTATCTAACAGCGCATTTGCTGATGAGGTAAAGGTTTATGATAGAGAACCAGTAATCAAACAGTGCCTTAAAGACCATATATGCACATGCCAAGATATGGGCGGTGATATCTATAACGAAGGATTGAAAACTCGTTGTGTATTTGATAAACATTCTGTTGAATCTGTTTATTCATATTTTATTCGTTTTCATACACCTGAGTTGAGTGGACTTTTGCTAAAAGAGATACCAACTCAAGATAGACAGTTGACAAAAAAAGACAAGAATGAATCTTCAGACACACAAATCAATTATTTTGTTTTTAAAAATACTAAGAAGCTGAAAATTGATGTTGATTTTATATATGGAGGATATAACTATATTTTCACACCAAAAGGAAATGATACGATTTTGGAATTTGTGTATTTTAGCTATAACTGATGTTGAGAGATGTTTGATTTGTCATTGTTCTCATCTAGCGATGAGAACAAATCAAAAAAAGCATATTAGAGTTTCATGCCCTTGAAGATATTATAATCATCTTCACCTAAAATCTCTTTTTGGTAGAAGCTATAATTTGCGATTATGCCAGCAAGCATACCAAAAGCGATACGAAGACCTGTTGCAAGACCTTGCGAACCAACTATAGAGGCTATAATGCTAAGTAAAACAAATATACCAAGCAAGACTAGACCTTTTTTCCACATACCTTTTATAAAAAAGTATATAAATGAAAAAAAGAATGCCCAAAAATTCATTCCTATGGTTACTCTTTCACCGAATGGTAACGGTTTAAAAGCATCTTTAAATGTTTGTGTATTTGGGGCTCCATGTTCTTTGAAAAAATCAAATCTTTTCATCCATGTTTCATCGTAAGTTTTTTCAACTACTTCATTGTCTGCCATTATCACTCCTAGAGTTATTTTTTATTGAACTTATATTATACATTTAATCTTATTATAAATATAAGTATTTATCATTAAAAGTATATATTTGGGATGATTGTTTTTTATCGTTGATACAACAATGCTTTTTGAAATATTTTTGTATAATAAGTTTATCAAAATAAACATGGAGCAGAAATGGGTGTTATAAAAACTATACTTAAAATGATGCTTATAGTTTTTATAGCGTTGTTGCTTTTGCGTTCCTGCCAAGATAGAAAACCATCTTCAACACCACCTCCGTCATCAACCCAACTGGAGCCTATCCAAACTGACCCAACTAAGAAAACCTTTGTATTTAAAGATTATAGTATCACTCCTTTGGCGGATTTTCAAATTACAGCAAAAGTTTTATCTAGCGAAAAGTATCATATAGGAGACGATGCAGATCTTGCTCCTGTAGATTTGGTGTTGGGATGGGGGCGTATGGCGGATGATGAGGTGCTAAAAAATATTGATATTTCTCAATCAAATCGTTGGTATTATTGGGAGGTAGATACTCTTCCTATCCCTCAGAGAGAAATCGAAACACATAGTGCAAATATGCATATGATACCTCAAGATGACAAGACAGAAGCTATATTGCTTGACGCAAAAGAGGGCGAGATTATAACTATTAAAGGAGCATTGGTTAGGATTGAGCGCGAGGGCGGATGGCATTGGCAAAGCTCACTAAGTAGAGAAGATACGGGCGATGGTGCTTGTGAAGTTGTTTTTGTGGAATCTGCCCAAATAGAACATTTGTAAGAATTGGTTTTGTTGATATAGGTCAATGATTTGATTTTATTTAAAGCATATAATGACTTTTATAATATTATAAAAGGAGTGAGAATGTTTGATATATTTAATGGTAAAAAAGAGGATGGTGCAAACAAAGCAGTGGATATGTTTTGTTATCAATGTGAAATGAGTATGACTGGTGGTTGTGGTTCTGGTGGTCAGGAAATGGGCACATGCGGCAAGAGCGTGGTTGAGTCAAGATTGCAAGATTTGATAGTCTTTGGTGCAAAAGGACTAGCTGCTTATAGGACTCATGCTAGAGAACTTGTGGATAAGAATTTACAAGAAGATATGGATAGACTTTTGAAAATTGATGATGTGATATCTGAAAGTATGTATTTTACGCTCACAAATGTAAATTTTAACTTTGATGAGCATATAGCACAACTGATGAAGCTTGGCAGTGCTGGAGTTGAGGTGTTAGATTTACTCGGAGATGTTCATACTAGACATTTTGGCATCCCAACGCCTGTAAAAATCACACAAAACAAAGCCGAAGGTCATGCTATCTTGGTAAGTGGGCATAATCTTGATATGCTAGATGGGTTACTAAAAAGGATAAAAGAGAGAGGGCTGGATGAGAAAATCAATGTTTACACTCATTCTGAAATGTTGCCAGCACACGGATATCCACATCTGAGAGAATATAAAAATCTAAAAGGCAACATAGGCAAAGCATGGTTTGATCAAACAGATCTTTTTAGTAAATGGCAAGGAGCGATTGTAGTCAATACAAACTGTATAGTCCCAAGAGACAAATCCACTAAAGTAGATAGTTATATAGATAGAATTTATACTTATGGTATAGTTGGCATAGAAGGCGCAAAAAAAATTAAACATGATAATTATGATGAACTCATAGACGAGACATTAAAATTACCAGAAATTAAAGGATTTGACAGTGATGAAACATTGACAACAGGACATCATTATAAAACCATCTTAACCCTCGCCCCTCAAATTTTAGAAGCAGTTAGTGAAGGCAAGATCACAAAATTCTTTGTGATTGCAGGATGTGATGCTCCAGGAAAAGGTGGTGAGTATTTTAGAGAAATGGCAAAAGAGTTACCACCAACAGCTGTCATAATTACATCTAGTTGCGGAAAATTTAGATTTAATGATATAGATTTTGGCAATGTTCCAGGTACGCAGATACCTAGGTATTTGGATTTGGGACAATGCAATGATTCAAATGGAGCTGTTCATATTGCTCTAGCGGTTGCAAATGCATTAGGCGTAAAAGATCTTAATGACTTGCCCGTCGAGATAGTTCTCAGCTGGATGGAGCAAAAGGCTGTTATCATATTGTTAGCACTATTTAGTCTAGGAATAAAAAATATATATCTAGGACCAAAAGCACCGCAATTTCTAAATAGCGATATAGCTAATTTTTTGGTTGAAACTTTTAATATTCATGTTATTAACGATCCAAAAGAGCCCAAAGCTCAAGCAAGAGAAGATTTAGAAAAGTTACTCGCATAAATACATATAACTCCTCTTTAAGAGGAGGTTAAAAAAACTCTTTCAATTTTTCTCTATTTGTAACGGTAAACTTATTTTTGTTGTTTTCTAATATGCCGTATTCTTTAAATTTTTTTAGATTT
>FAXN01000051.1 GCA_001493195.1 Sulfurovum sp. enrichment culture clone C5
GGCAAACTAAAAGAAGAAGAGATAGAGATTTTCTGTTTATTAGAAGATGGAGCAAAAGTTGTACTTGACAGTGCAATTATGAGATTCGCCCTTTCTCACAGAAGCATTGCTAGTATCAAAAAAGTTGCACGAACTATTTCTGATATTGAGGATCATGAGATGATAGCAAAAAGCGATATTCTAGAAGCTCTTAGCTATCGTAGGAGAAAAAGTTAATTATTTTTTTATTTCCGCCACTACAACGCCCCTAAAGTCATTTAACTTAAACCCATTTGCTAAATCTTTTGGATAATATTTTTTGATTTTTGCAACTGTTTTTGGATTCATATCATTCATATCTCCATGGCACACAAGACATGGTTGCAAATTTGCTAAAGGCTGATATACTCTATACCCATTTTTTGTTTTTATCATAACAGGAGAGATGTTTTTTGAAGCTATCATTTGATTCATAACTTGCTTGTCCATATTGTCTGGTTTATTTAATACATTTCTGTATTTAAGAGCTGTTCTTCTGATTTTAATATCTGAAGAGAGTTTTTTATTGTAATCTTTAGTAAGTTCTTGAGCAGAAGCACTACACATATCCATACCGCTCTCGCCAGTTGGGTCTGCCTTTAGAGAACTCATAAGAAGAGGTTTTATCAAGTTTACAAAACCATTGATTTTATTAATCGCATCCACTTTTATAGATTCTTCTTGTGATAATGTTTTTGGTGGTGTATTGTTATTTTGAGTTACACTTTGGTTTACACAACCCCCAAGCATAAATAGAGCAGGTATAATTAATAGTTTATTCATTTTTATAGTTCCTTATATATTTTGTAGGATTATAACAATTATAACTTAAGCCATTATTGAAACATGAATACTAGGGACCCAAAAGAGCGACTAGTCGCGAGAACCGTCTGTTGAAGACCTAATTTAAAGCTTTGCTTTTAATTTGAGAATTAATTAAATGGTTAGATAACAATTATAACTTAATCAAAAAACTTCGCAAACCATTTTTGTTACCACAAAGCCACCAACAACAAGCCATACAAACATACCAAGAGCGGTCAATAGTGGAGCAGAGCCAAGACCTTTAAATTTTGAGAATTTTGTCCCAAGGCCGAGAGCGCTCATCGCCATGGTAAGCAAAAAAGTATCTATAAAGTTAATTCCATCTACAATATCTTTTGGAACTAAACCCAAAGAGTTGAATCCAGCTACAAGTATAAAATAAACAGCAAACCAAGGAATTACTATTTTTAATCCACCACCACTTTTTTCACTAGATTTAAACGACAACCAAAGTCCTAAAACTATCAGCATAGGAGCTATCATCATAACTCTTGTCATTTTTACTATCACGGCATCGTTTGTCATTTCTTGGGGTGCATTTGGAACAGATGAAGGCACGGCAACTACCTGAGCTACTTCATGAATTGTTCCACCTACATATATACCAAATTCTCTAGGAGTCATATGTAAAAAACCATTTGCATTTTCAAATATTCCAACATATAAAGCAGGATATAAAAACATAGCAAGCGTTCCAAATAATACTACCATAGATACAGCAATCGCTGCTTTGTAACTCTCTGACTCAAGAACGGGCTCGGTTGCCAAAACAGCAGCAGCTCCACAAACAGAAGCTCCAGCCGCATTAAGCAAAGATATATCCCTATCCATTTTAAATACTTTTATTCCCATCCAAGAACCAAGTAAGAATGTAGAAATCAACATTATTGTTGAAACCAAAAAGCCATCCATTCCAACACCTATAATTTCTTGGAACGTTATTCTAAAACCATAAAATACGATAGCAAATCTAAGAATTTTTTTTGCCGAAAATGTTATTCCATCATCCCAGTTTTTAGGAAGTTTTCTTTCAAATGTATTGGCTATGACTATCCCTACTATTATACCGATGACAAGAGGAGATATGCCTATGTTTTCGAAAAAACTAGTCCAAGAAAGCATAGTTGCAAAAAGTGCTATTAAAGCAACTATAATAATTCCTGGAGTATAATTTTTGTTGTTTAAAAAAAATTGTTTCACAAAAATACCTTAAAGACGTTAATTAGATATAATCTTCTATTATCATTATAGTAAAATTGTGAAATAATAATCAAATAAATAGAAAACTACTTATGTATCAGTTTTTTTGAACTAAACCAAGGGGGATATGTGGATATCACACTAAGACAGATAGAGATTTTTTTAAACGTTGTCGAGACGGGACACTTGACACAGGTTTCTAAAGATATGAATCTCAGCCAATCAGCGATTTCTATGTCTATAAAAGAGTTGGAGACTTCCATTGGAAAGCCACTTTTTGACAGGATAAACAAAAGACTTACTTTGAATGAAGTTGGTAGATCTTTTCATAGTGAAATAAAACCACTATTTAAAAAGATTTTAGACATTCAAACAGAGTTTCAAAATTCACCGAACAAAGGTCACATCAGAGTAGGAGCAAGTACTACCATAGTTGATTATATAATGCCACAAGTTGTTAGTAGTTATATGGAAAATTATCCAGAAGTAAAAATTAACCTAAAAAATGGCAATACACAAGATATAATCGATAATGTAAAAGAAGGCCTTATAGATGTAGGCTTTGTTGAAGGAAATGTTAACGATTATGAAATCATAAAAGAAAAAGTAGGAGTTGACGAGCTAGTTATTGTAACTGCTGGAGAAGAGTTAAATCAAAGTTGTTTTATCGACTCTATAGCAGGTAAGAAATGGATAATTAGAGAAAAAGGCAGCGGAACAAGAGATATCTTTTTAAATTGCATAAAAGACAAGATAGATACTTTGAATATTTTTATGGAACTAAACCATACTGAATCTATCAAAAGTGTTTTGCAAAACAAAACAACATATGCTTGTTTGTCAAAAATAGCAGTTGATAGAGAGATAAAAGATGGAAAATTATTTCGAGTTGATGTTAAAAAATTTGAATGCAAGAGAGAATTTTTTATGATTTATCATAAAAATAAATTCAAAAGCGGATTGTTTGATAAATTTACATTTTTCGCTAAAAAAATGATGGCTCAAATCCTAGAAGATAAATAAAATCTTCTAGGACTATATGAGCCTTAAAGCATTTTCATAATCGCTTCGATAGTTTATATTTATAAAAATATCTTCATTATAAAATTTTAAAAAATTACTTCTACTTTGTTTGATAAGTGCATTTAGTTTATGATTGTCATCATTTAAAAATTTGATAGCATTGCCATAAATACCTCTTTTGTAAATTCCAAATAATGGTTCAATTCCGCTTGGACTTTGTGCTATCAATGCATCACAATCCATATTTTGATCCAAAAAATCTAAAAGCTGTATAATATCTTTTTCTTCAACCAATGGCATGTCCACACTTAAAACAAAAAATGCATCACTTTTAATTTCATCAAACACAGAAATAATTCCCACAAGTGGAGAGCTTTGTTCATATTTATCTAGTATAACATGAGGGTTAAAATCAAACTTATTACTCTTTGATGATATATAAACATTTTCAAAAATTTTCTCTAATTTACGGTATCCAAATTCAGCAAGTGAGTCGTATCCTCCAAATGGAAGTAGTGCTTTGTCTTCCCCCATTCTACTGCTTTTACCGCCAGCAAAAAGAATGGCAGGAATTTTAGATAGTTTTTTCATTTTTTTCCTTTATGCCAAAAAGAGATAAAAAAGCAATGAGTGCCAAGAATGATTCTATTAAAAATAGATATTCACCATAAAAATAACCTGCACTCATGGCACCAATAGAACCCCCTAGCCCAAAAGAAATACCAAGATAGAACTGTTGGGCTAGTTTTTTTTGTGAGTAAAGATGAAATATATAACTAATAACCGCCGTGTGATACAAAGCAAAACTAAAAGCATGAAGAGATTGTGATGCAAATGCCATTATTGTTGAGGCTGGATACAAATAAAGCATAAACCATCTAATAATCGTTATGAGCGTAGCAAATTTTATAATAGTTAGCAAGTTTTTATGAAGGAGGGGACCTTGAAAATAAAGCATTACTATTTCACACATTACACCAAAACTCCAAAGATAACTTGTAAGTTCTAGGCTTAGCCCATGAGATGTTTCATAAATTGTAAAAAAGTTATAAAAACCACCAAAACTAATTTGCATTAAAAAGAGAGAAATCCAAAGATATTTATACTTTAAAAGAGAAAAACCAGAAGAATTTTCTTTTATTTCCTTTTTCTTTTTATAATTATGCAAAGTTGCACTAATGCCAAAAAATAGTGTTAAAAATGCAGTTAATCCTAAAGAAAATAGTCCAATATTTGGAGAATTTAATATTTCACCAAGCACGAGTACTATAACCATAAAACCGATTGATCCCCAAAGCCTAGTTTTGCCATAACTAGATTTTGGCAACAGAGATAATACATAAGCTTCTATATATGGTAGTGATATTCCCATGGCCCCACCAAAAAAGATATTACTAAAAAGATATCCCCAAAATCCATCAATTGTTATATAAAAAAGCCATATTGAAAAAACACTAAAAATCAAAGAAGCTACAAAAACTTTATATGTTAGTTCTAGAAAATACTTAAATATAAATGGCATCAAAAATCTCATCATAGGCGCACTAGCATAAATGATACCAACCTCATATGGTTTATATCCAAGATCTGTCAATATTTTTGGCATAAAAACTACATAAACGCCAATCATGGCAAAATAGAAAAAGTAATAACCCCTTAGAAGCCAAATTGTTTGCTTGTTGTTGGTCATTTTTGTATAACTGCTGTGTTGCTAAGTAGGTCATGAAGTGTTTTATAGTCTTTTCTAAAAAACATCATTATCCATCCAAATATAGAAAAAAATGATAGTACAACACAAATATTTCTAAATAAAATAATCCCAAAGGAAGGTTTTTGTTTTGTATGCTCATCTATCAAATATAAATTATAAGCTTTATATCCTGGCGTTTGACCAAGTTTAAAAAATAAAAAAGTTTGAATTAAAACAAGAGGTATAAGAATCTCTAACCAGCCATATATTTTATTTGCACCAAACTCTTCCCTGCTTCCCATAAATAGATAAAAAACTATATACATTATGGGCATTAAAAGCAAGAAGCTATCAAGCAAAAAGGCTTTTGATTTATTAACCTTTGTAGCATAGTTTAAGAGCTCTTTTTTAGTCTCTTTTTGTATTTTCTTCACTTTTAATTTTTTCATTTTTCCTCTTTGTTACAATAATGATATTTTACCCTTTTTTATTTATATAAATTTTACGATATTATTACTATAAGTTTACAAAGGAGAGGAATATGTCAAAAGAGATATATGAAAAATTAGATCTATTTTATTTGGGTAAAGATTTTGATAAAACAACGCTAGAGTCAAAAAGTGAATTGACGCTTATCAAAAATAAAGCATTTACTACGCATGCAACAATCATAGGAATGACAGGATCAGGTAAAACAGGGTTGGGAGTTGGATTAATCGAAGAGGCTGCCTTGGACAATATCCCATCCATCATTATAGACCCAAAGGGAGATATGGGAAATTTATGTCTAATAGACAGCACATTTAATCCAGCAAGTTTTGAAGGATGGATTAAAGACGAAGCAACTTCAAAGGGTAAGGATCCAATAGAGTATTCTAAAGAAGTTGCACAAACTTGGTTAAATGGCATAGAAGGCTCAGGTCAAGACAAAGATAGGGTTAGTAGATTTGGAAGCGTAGAAAAGACCATATATACGCCAGGAAGTACAGCA
>FAXN01000052.1 GCA_001493195.1 Sulfurovum sp. enrichment culture clone C5
AAAAAAAGATAAAATAAAAGCCATGATTATATATGGAAAACAAGTATGTCTGCATGTTTTAGAACATCATTCAGGGTCGGTAAAAACTGTTTATATAGCAAAAAAAGGCATATTGCCAACACAGCTATACAATTTATACAAAGATAAAATCAAATTTTTAGAAGAAAGATGGGCGCAAGCTATGAGCAAAGGTGGTAATCACCAAGGTTTGCTTTTAGATGTGGAAGATTTCGTAGAGAGTGATTTGGATAGTATAAAAAAAGGCAGTTTTTTAGTCGTGCTTGATAGTCTAACGGATGTAGGCAACATAGGTGCAATTGTGCGAAGTTCTTATGCATTGGGTGCTGATGGCATTATTTGTATAGGAGTAAAACAACTTAATTTTTCAGGCATTGCTAGAACAAGTGCTGGGGCATTATTTGATATGCCTTTTAAGATTGTTTCTAACGGACTTGATGTTTTAAATGAATTAAAACAGAATGGATTTGAACTTTATGGGGCATCTATGGATGGAGAATCTATAGAAACGACTCATTTTGCATCAAAAAAAGTTTTAGTTATTGGAAGTGAAGGAGAAGGGTTGTCAAAAAGAGTTTTACCAAAAATGGATAAACTAGTTTCAATACCAATGAAACATAATTTTGATTCTTTAAATGCTAGTGTAGCAACTGGCATTTTACTTTATAGGATGGCATTGTGAATATAGATGAACTTTTAGAAAAACACGATTTTAATAGTATCCAAAAGACTACTAGGATAACAAAAGAGAACTTACAAAAATTAATTTCAAAAGACTTTGAAAATCTAAATAAAGCACAAGCTCTTGGATTTTTGTCTATCTTGGACAGAGAATATGGAGTTGTTGAGGATTTAAGAGAAGATTGGGAAGAGTATTTTTCAAACAGAGAAGAAAATGAAAAAATACTTTTACAAACTCAACCAAATAGTACATATCTTACTAGCATGACAAAACCAAAAGAGACAAACCCTCAACTTGTGTTGGCAGGAATCGGTTTGTTGGTTTTGATATTTGTTGCTTTTATGGCTTATGATGGCGATACAAAAGAGGTAGTAGTACCACCAGTACCAAAAGTAGTTGATTTGAATGATACGAGTGACATACTTGATGAAAATCACACAGCTCAAAACAATAATGAAGCAAATGTTACAAATGCAAATAGTGAGAACAATACTACAATGCCTCAAGGTGAGCTAAATGCTACATCATCAGCATTGAAAATCGTACCAATGAAAAAATTGTGGTTTGGAATGGTGGATGTTACTACTCAAGCAAAAAGTGATCAAATCATCGATAAGCCATTTGACATTAATTTGACTAAACCTATGGTTATAGTAACGAGTAAAGCAACTTTTAGTTTGCAAAATCAAAATAGTAAAAAAGATTATAGAGACTACAAAAAGCACTATTTTAAGATAGAAAATGGCATTTTGAGCGAGATAACAAGAGACCAATTTGTGCTACTTGGTGGCCCAAAAAAATGGTAAAATAATAAAAAAATTCCAAAGAAGAGTAAGATATGTTTGATGAAATACAATTTGACAAAATAAATCGTTTACCTAAGTATGTATTTGCAGCTGTTGGTGACTTGAAAATGGCAGCAAGAAGAGCAGGCGAGGATATCATAGATTTTTCTATGGGCAATCCAGACGGACCAGCATTGCAACCAGTTGTTGACAAACTCATAGAAACGGCACGCAAACCACATACGCATGGATATAGCGCGTCAAAAGGGATTTTTAAACTTAGACTTGCGATGAGCAACTGGTATAAAAGAAAGTACAATGTAGATCTTGACCCAGAAACAGAAGTGGTTGCAACCATGGGGAGCAAAGAGGGATATGTACATCTTGTTCAAGCTATAACAAATCCTGGAGATGTTGCGATAGTTCCAGATCCAACATATCCAATACACGCTTATGCATTTGTGTTTGCTGGTGGGAGCGTTGAGAAGATGAAACTAAATTTCAACGAAGACAATTTTGAAGTTGATGAAGATAAATTTTTCGAAGATTTGCAACACGCTTTGGATAGCTCTATGCCGCGCGCTAAATATGTGATAGTCAATTTCCCTCACAATCCATCAACTGCCACTGTTACACCTCAGTTTTATGAGAGACTTGTCGCTATGGCTAAAAAAGAGAGATTTTATGTTGTATCTGATATCGCTTATGCTGATATAACTTTTGATGGATATAAAACACCTTCTATCCTTGAAGTAGAAGGTGCCAAAGATGTAGCAGTTGAGAGTTTTACACTTTCAAAAAGTTACAATATGGCTGGATGGAGAGTTGGATTTATAGTCGGAAATCCAAAAATGATAGGCGCTGTTCAAAAGTTCAAAAGTTGGATTGATTATGGTATGTTTACACCTATCCAAGTAGCATCAACTGTGGCTCTTGATGAGTATAGTGATTTGGTTAGCAAAGAAGTGGTGCCAAAATATCTAAAAAGAAGAGATATATTGCTAGATACATTTGCAAAAGCTGGTTGGAAAATGAGTAAGCCGAATGCAAGTATGTTTATATGGGCAAAAATACCTGAACAGTTCCGTCATCTTGGAAGTTTAGAGTTTTCAAAATTACTACTCACAAAAGCAAATGTAGCTGTTAGCCCTGGGATCGGATTTGGTGAATATGGTGATGAGTATGTGAGAATTGCACTTATAGAAAATGAAAATAGAATCAGACAAGCAGCGAGAAATATAAGCAAATTTTTTAAAGAATATAAACCAGAGGAAAATAACTAAATGGTAAAAGTGGGTATTTTAGGTGTAGGCGTAGTAGGTGGAAGTGTTGCTCAAGTTTTAGAAAAAAACAGCGACATCATAGAAGCTAGAAGTGGTAAAAAGATAGTTGTAGCTAGAGGCGTTTCAAAAGAGCCAAGAGATGAATTTTCGTTTCCTATCACAGACAATCCGATGGATGTTATCAATGACCCAGAGATTGATATCGTAGTAGAAGTTATGGGTGGGATTGATTTTCCATTTGAAATGGTTAAAAAGGCTTTAGAGCAAGGCAAAGCAGTCGTAACAGCAAATAAAGCAATGCTTGCATATCATAGATATGAACTTCAAGAAATCGCAGGCGACATTCCTCTTATGTTTGAGGCGAGTACAGCAGGTGGCATACCAATCATAGGGGCTTTGAGAAATGGACTTAGTGCAAACCATATACAATCGATTATGGGCATTATGAATGGTACTTGTAACTTTATTTTGACAAAAATGATAGGAGAGGGTGCAAACTATAGTGAGGTTTTGAAAGAAGCTCAAAGATTGGGTTACGCAGAAGCCAATCCAACATTTGATGTTGGTGGTTTTGATGCTGCTCATAAACTTCTCATCCTCTCATCAATCGCTTATGGCATAGACGCTAAACCAGAAGATATCCTCATAGAAGGGATAGACAATATAACACCTACTGATGTAGAATTTGCAAAAGATTTTGAATATGCCATCAAGCTATTGGCAATTGCTAAAAAAGTTGGAGATGGTGTGGAACTGCGTGTACATCCTACGATGATACCTCGCAATTCTATGATAGCAAAAGTAGATGGTGTTATGAATGCTGTTATGGTTAGAGGGGACGCGGTAGGCGAAACGCTGTATTATGGTGCAGGAGCCGGTGGAGATGCCACAGCAAGTGCAGTTATATCAGATATCATAGATATCGTTAGAGGCAATACAAATCCTATGCTTGGATACAAAAAACCACTTGAAAGTGGACTTACACTATTGCCAAAAGAAGAGATCATCTCGCATTATTATCTTAGAGTAAGTGTAGAAGACAAAAAGGGCGTACTAGCAGAAGTAACGAACTTGATAAGTAGTCTGGATATTTCTATAGAAGCTATGATGCAAAAACCAGATAGTGACCAAGACGCATGCGTGGAGTTACTTTTTATCACTCATGAGTGCAAAGAGAAAACTATACAAGAGGCTATCTCTAAACTAGAGAAACTTAGTGTGGTTAATGGTAAAGTCGGAATGATAAGGATAGAGCAGTAAAAAAATATGTCTTTTTGACATATTTTTTAGTAAAATAATTTCAAAATGTCATAATTTGGTATATTAAATATCAAGGATGTGAGATGACAACTTCAAATCTATTTAGTCTAAAATATATGGAGGAACACTTGAGCCAAAACAACCCAGTAAATATTGGCAGTAATATTGTTAGAGTTGTTGAGTTATTTGCTGGAGTGGGCGGATTTCGTATTGGATTAGAAAAATTTAAATCATTACCAAAGAGATTTGATGTAGTATGGAGCAATCAATGGGAACCATCGACTAAAGTGCAGCATGCTAGTGATATTTATTGTGCTAGGTTTGGTTTTGAAAATCATTCAAATGAAGATATTTCCAAAGTGAAAGTTGAAGATATTCCTGAACATGATTTGCTCGTTGGGGGGTTCCCTTGCCAAGATTATTCTGTTGCCTCAAGTCTAAAAAATGCCCATGGCATAGTTGGCAAAAAAGGTGTTTTATGGTGGGAGATTTATCGTATTCTCTCGAAGAAAAAATATGAAGCACCAAAATATCTTATTTTGGAAAATGTAGATAGGTTATTAAAATCTCCAGCATCACAAAGAGGAAGAGATTTTGCAATTATTTTATCATCGCTTAATTCTTTGGGATATGCAGTAGAATGGAGAGTGATAGATGCAAGTGAATATGGTATGCCACAACGCCGTAAACGAGTATTTATGATAGCATATAAACAAGGTACTAAACCCTACAATATAATCAAGCAAAATAGTGCTGATGATATTTTTAGCGAAGTAGGACTTTTTGCAAAAGCTTTTCCAATTCATAAGATAAAAAGAGCTGGTATAAAAGTTTGTGATATTGGTGATGATTTGGTTGAAATTACAAATAATTTTAATAAAAATAATATCTTTCCTTTTTTTGAAGCCGGGTATATTATAGATGGAAAGTGTCACACTACCAAGATTAAATCAAATTATGTTGGGGATTATACAGTTCTTAAGGATATTTTAGAAGATGAGAAAAATATACCCAGTGAGTTTTATATTGATGATAATGAGTTAATCAAATGGCAATACCAAAAAGGCTCAAAATCATTTGAGAGAGTTAATAAAACAACAGGGCATACATATAAGTATAGCGAAGGTAGCATGTCTTTCCCAGATAGCTTAGAGAAGCCAGCCCGTACAATTATAACTGGAGAAGGTGGCACAAGTGCTTCGAGATGTAAGCATATAGTTTGTATAAATGGACAATATCGAAGATTAACTCCCGTGGAACTTGAGCGAGCTAATATGTTTCCAGATAATCACACCTTGGGCGTATCTGACACTAAAAGAGCATTTTTAATGGGCAATGCGTTGGTAGTCGGTATAGTTGAAAAGCTTGGAGAAGTGCTTTTGAGCGAGATTGATTGATGAATAGTTTACCATATAATTTGAATGATAAAAATTCAATAATCAAATATGCAAAGCAACTTGTGGGCAAATCACTTAAAGATGTTTGTGGCAAAGAATTATTTGAAAATCAGAAAAACAAAGGTGGATTTGGTCAACTGTTAGAAAAATTTTATTTTTTATATGAACCAAATTCTGATAGTGAACCAGATTTTAAACAAGTGGGGCTCGAACTAAAATCATCCCCAATTAAAAGACTAAAAAGACTACGGTATGTTTCAAAAGAGAGATTAGTTTTGAATATTATTAATTATGTTGAAGTAGTTAATCAAGAGTTCAACAGTAGTTCATTTTGGAAAAAGAATAATAATTTATTGTTAGTATTCTATATTTACGAGACTGGAAAAGAAAAGGTAGATTATCGCATAGAGATTGTTGACGAATGGTCTTTCCCTGAAATAGATTTAGAAATTATAAAAAAAGACTGGGATGTTATTAGGAATAAAGTAAAAGATGGCAAAGCCCATGAACTTTCAGAGGGGGATACGCTTTATCTTGGTGCCTGTACAAAGGGAAGTAAAGGTGGAAATTTACGAGCACAACCAAACAATAATACGAAAGCGAAACAAAGAGCATATTCTTTAAAACAAGGATATGTTAATCATATAATTGCAACTTTAATTGATGGAACAAAAGAAAATTATGGCAAATTAATTCCTTCTTTAGCTATTGCAAAAACAACTTCATTAGAAGATATTGTAATTTCGAAATTTGCAAAATACTATAACAAAACAATTCCAAATATTGAAGCAGAACTTAATTTAAAGCTTAATCCAAAAGCGAAAAACTTTTATGCAAATTTGACAAAAGCAATATTGGGAATTGAGCTAAAAAATGAAATTGAAGAATTTAGTAAAGCCGATATTATAGTTAAAACAGTAAGATTAAATCACGACAACTTACCAAAAGAACATATTTCTTTTCCAGCTTTTAAATTTGAAGATATTGTTGAAGAAACATGGGATAACTCTTCTTTTAAAAGTATTCTAGAACATAAATTTTTATTCATATTTTTAAAATATGACAATGAAGATTTGAAGCTACAAAAAGTAAAATTTTGGAACATGCCTTACAACGATATAAAAGAAGTTCGGAAAATGTGGCTTAAGACTAAATGTGTCATAAAAAATGGAAATATTGTTAAAGAGATTAAATTTGATAAAAATGGAAAAGAAAGGAGATTAACGAATTTTCCAAATAAAAAGTTTAATCACATTTCTCATGTTCGCCCTCATGCTTTGAATAGTAAAGATACCTACAAACTACCTAAAATTGATAAAGTTACAAAAGATGATGTATATACAAAACATTGTTTTTGGTTAAATGATTCTTATGTTAAAGATTATATTTTTAAAGACTAAAATATATTGACAAGTAAAAGCAATGCAGTACAATATTGAAATTAGCGAAAGATTATCAAGAGTTTTAAACATAGATGCAAGCTCATTAGGTGAAGCAATAGAAATCGCAGAGCAAAAGTATCAAGATGAAGAGATAGTGTTGGATTGGACAGATTTTCATGACAATGTTGTCATCAAAGAATTTAGAGAAAATTTGCTAAATGAAAAAGATGAGTTGATGAACGAAATTATCGCATATTTGATAGAAGATGAAGAGAAACATTTTTTAGAAAGTGGCAAGCCAGATAATCACATATACACTAAGCTAATAAAACTTCAAAAATTAATCTAGCTTATTATCTTCTGTACGCGTCCCACATCGCCACTAGTCAGCCTTACTTTGATACCATGAGGATGAGTAGGGGAACTAGTCAAGATGTCCTTTACGATACCCTCTGTTAGTTTTCCACTTCTTTGATCTGCTTTGAGTATGATAGCGACTTTAACTCCTGATGTGATAGAACTGCGAGGTGGTGCCATTTATGCATCCTCGCTTTGTTTTGTATCCAAATCACCACCACAGTTAAAACAACAAGGAAGACCTTTTGTAGTCTCTTTTTTACAGTGCGGACAAACAACTTTTAGGTCATTGCCGCAACTTGGGCAAAATTTATAACTCAAATCAACTTTGTTTTTACATGCCCCACACAATCCACTTGAAATCGTTTTTTTGATTTGACTCTTTTCTATAAGTTCTCTTTTTAATTTGGCATTTTTTTGTATCCAATAAATAACAAAACCTATTATCATCGTTATAAGTGCTATGATGATGTATTTTAAGATAGCCAAAAGCCCTATAGATATAAAGAAATTTACTATTTTTTCAAGTAATATTTTTGGTATCAAATCATATATCAAGACGATAGTCCCAAATAAGATAGGTATGCTTAAAATGACAAGCAAATTCGCACTAATGATGTTGATGACTGCTTTTGCTTTTGAGTTTGAAAAACTTCTATAAAAAAACCAAGCTATAAAAAACAGAGGAAGTGCAAAAGATAACATCCTAAAATATCTATAAAATGGATGCCATTTTTCATAACTTTGTTTTTGTTCTTGAAAAGTTGCATTGTTGGTATCTACAAATTTTCTAAATTCTAAAAATCCTTTATATGTACTAAGGGCTGGGAGGTTGTTTAATTTTGCTTCTACATCATTGAGTTCTTTTGTAAGAGCATCAAATTCACTTTTCGCTTTTTCAAGTTC
>FAXN01000053.1 GCA_001493195.1 Sulfurovum sp. enrichment culture clone C5
AAATTCATTGGAAAACAATAATGATGATAGAAAAATAAGTGATAGAAAAAATCGCAAATAATATCCTAAGAAAAAACTAAAATATTATACAAAAAAGGAGATCATTTTACAATGGCAAGTGCCATTATAAAGTTTATGCTTTACCCATAAATTTACCAAGCATATCCATGGCGCCATTAATTCCACCAACTTGCTCAAGTAGGCTAGAAGCTAGGGAACTATCCTCATTTGTAGCTTTGTCTATTATTTGCGGTAATGCATCAGCTAATGCACCTTTTGCACTATCTTCACTAAGCCCAAGTTGTGATGCAAACTCTTTGACTTTATCGCTTCCTAAAAGCTCAGTCACTTGATCTCCAGATATGGCTTCATTTTCACCACTCCCAACCCAAGAGGTTACAATTTTTTGTAACGCACCGCTACTTGCAAGTGCTGCAATAATAGAGCTTATATCGAGTCCTTTTGTTTCCTGCACCCCTTCTGAACCATTGCCAAGAACAGAGCCTAAAGCTGACGCAATAGAACCAACATCAATTCCAGTAGTAGTATCATCACTATTTCCTTGAATAACTTTTGCACCAAGATTTAATAAATCCATCAATTCCATAACAACCCCTTTTATTAAAATACAATAAATTATAGCATAAAATATTATTTAAATTTTTGCGATACAAACTCCCAATTTATAACACTCCAAAAACACTCTACATACTTTGCTCTTGCATTTTGATAATCTAGATAATATGCATGCTCCCAAACATCACAAACCATTAATGGTTTTAGGTCATGTATCATAGGAGTATCTGCATTTGATGTATTAAAAATTTCCAAACTTCCGTCACTCTTTTGCACAAGCCATGTCCATCCTGAGCCAAAAAGAGATGTAGCTGAAGCTATAAATTCTTTTTTAAAATTGTCCATTGAACCAAAATATTTTTCTATAACATTTTGTAAATTATCACTAGGTTTTGTTTCATTAGGAGTTAAACAATTCCAATAAAAAGTATGATTATATACTTGTGCAGCGTTATTAAAAAGCCCTCCTTTAGAAGTCATAATAATCTCTTCTAAAGTCTTATTTTCAAACTCTGTATCTTTTTTTAAATTATTAACATTATTTACATACGAAGCATGATGCTTGTCATGATGAAAAGTCAATGTTTGTGTTGATATAAAAGGCTCGAGAGAATCATAAGCAAAAGGCAAAGGAGGTAAAATTATTGTTGACATTGTTTATCCTTTTTAAGTTATTGTATCACAAATTCATAACTTTCTTCTAATTTAACTTTATCTTTATTTCATCCAAAGTTATGCTTTTATTTTCTATAAGTTGTGTTAATGTTTTTTTAAAATTCTTTTTACTCATGCCAAAAATTTGATATATTTTTTCACTATCACTTTTATATGTGCATTCTATTTCACCATTGTTTTGTTTTAAAACTTCAATGACTTTTCGACCCATCTCATCATTGTCCATCTTAGAACTTTTAAGCAAACAATCGAGCTTGCCATCATCCCGTATATTTTTAATGACTCCATGTTTTAAATCTCCCACTTGTAATTGTTCAAATATTTCATTATCAAACAACATACCTTCAAACAAATTATTAACAACAACTTTAAAACCTAGTGGTGTTTTAGCAATAACTAGCATATTCACTTCTTGTCCTACAAATAGTCCTTTTGTATTATTTAAAAGCCATTTTCCTATTTTCTGAGTTCCATAAAGTCTACCAGTTTGCTCATCTATACAAATTCTCAATATAAACCAATCGTCTATATGAAAATAATCTTTTTGTTCTTTTAAAGGCACGAAAAGATCTTTTGGTAGCCCCCAATCTACAAATGCACCATATTGCTTATAACTGATTACTTTAAAATATCCGAACTCACCGAGCATTGCTTTTGGTGTTTGCGTAGTTGCAACTATTCTATCTTCAGAATCGGTATATAGAAAAACATCTACTAATTCTCCTATATCCATTACATCCATATCAACATAAGCATTTGGAAGCAAAACTTCACTCCCATCTTTTGCTTTTAAATAAGCTCCATTATCTGTAAACCTATATACTTCGAGTGTATTTCGTTTTCCTATTTGAAGTGTTTTGTTCATTTTATACTTTTTAAGTGTTTTACAAACTCGTCTGGAGCAATAAATCCTGTTATGGTCTTATCTTTGAGCAATTGTCCATTTTTGTCGAAAAACAAAATATTTGGTGTTCCAAACATACCAAAATATTTTAACATCTCTTGATCTTGTTCTGTGTTATCTGTCAAATCTACTTGTATAAAGGTGTAATTTTTAAATTCTTCTTTAACTTTAGGATTTACAAATGTTACCACATCAAGCTCTTTGCAAGCAGCACATGCCTCTTTTGTAAAATCAACAATTACTGGTTTTTTTGAAGCCTTAACCTCATTTAATAAAACATCAACGCTATAACCTTTTTTGCCATGTGATACGCATTCCTCTGATTGATAAATAGAATCATTTACTGTAACTTGCGATAAGTTATTATTGTTTGAACACTCTTTTTTTAGTGGAGATAATGCCGATGCTCCTCCAGTAGCTGCACCAAATATCCAAACTCCAGACAATACCATCGAAAAAATAGAAACCAATATAGCCAATAATTTCATAAATGTATTCCCAAATAAATCTCTATTTTTATATACACCATAAACTGTAAAAAGTGCGAGCAAGCTAGACAACAACATGGTAACTGCTGGTGTGGATATACGAGAAATCATCATAATTGCAAGTGCCAACATAGCTATACCAAAAAAACGGCTAACCAAAGTCATCCATCCACCAGGTTTAGGCATCCATTTACCTGCACCTAATCCTACCAAGAGCAATGGTATACCCATACCAAAACTCATGACAAAAAGTGCCAATCCTCCCAAAACTGCATCGCCACTTTGTGATATAAAAAGTATAGCTCCTCCAAGTGCTGGAGCAACACATGGCCCAACTATAAGAGCCGAGAGAACTCCCATAATAGAAGTTCCAAGCATACCACCTTTATTTCCTGCATTATCACTTATACGTGAAAGTTTAGTTTGCCAACGAGCGGGAAGAGTTATTTCGTAAAATCCAAATAGTGATAATGCTAAAGCTATAAACATTAAAGCAAAAATTATCAAAACAAAAGGATTTTGCATAGCTGTTTGTGTATCAAATCCTGCCATTCCAGCTATAATGCCAACGATAGAATATGTCAACGACATAGAAATCACATAAGTTAGTGAGATAAAAAATGATTTTGATGCTGATGGTCTAGATTCTGATGATTGAGATATTATAATAGAGCTCAAGATTGGAATCATAGGAAAAATGCAAGGAGTAAGTGCCAAAAGTAATCCAACTATAAAAAATAATACTAACACAAATAAAGAACTTTCACTAACTATTGCTTTAGATATATCATCCATATTTGTTGTACTTATCAAATGTGATATCTTGGAAAAGAAACTAGCATTTTCACTTCCAAAAGTAAAATTCTTATTCACAGGAGCATAACATACTCCACTTTTTGAGCAACCTTCAAAACTTATACTAACTTCATATTGATCTTCAATAACATCTTTTAATAAAGTTTTTGAAATATCTATAGACAATGAATTTTCATATATATTTTGATTATGAAATGTGGATGGCTTTGGCAAAACAATATCTAATGTTTTTACTTCTGGCTTTGAAATGCTAATTTTTATAGAATCTTGATATATGTATATATCTTTTCCTAGTATTATATTTGTCTTTAATCCTATATCGCTTTTTTTAATATCAACTTTAAATGCATCTTCTGGTTTTAAAAAAATTTGTTCTTTTGCTTGACCAAAACCCTCACCAAAAACAAAAGAAAATATAACGACAAATAATAAAATAATTTTTTTTATCATAAAACACCTTGCTGTTTAAACATTTTTATTGTATAAAACTTTTGTATTATAAAATTGTACCCTATATTGACTAATCAAACATTAATAAAAAGGTTATAAATGGCAAATCATCTAATAAATGAAACCTCCCCTTATCTCTTGGCTCATGCCAATAATCCAGTCAAATGGTATCCATGGGCAGAAGAAGCCCTAAATAAAGCAATCATAGAAAACAAACCTATTTTTGTATCAATTGGTTACAGTAGTTGCCACTGGTGTCATGTAATGGAAAAAGAATCATTTGAAAATAAAGATATTGCAAAAATATTGAATGAGAACTTTATATCCATAAAAGTTGATCGCGAAGAGAGACCTGATATAGATAAATACTTCCAAGAGGTATATTCATTGATGAATGGCAAGGGTGGAGGATGGCCAACTTCTATATTTTTAACTCCTGATTTAAAACCATTTTATAGTGCGACATACATACCACCAACTCCAAAATATGGCATTATGGGTTTTAATGAATTGCTTGATGTTATAATAAAAAGATACAAACAAAGTGAATCTTTATTGAAAGAAAAAGGTGATGAAATTTTGGAGTTTTTAAATCCAAAAAAAAGAAAAATAGAAGCCACAAAAATAGACTTAGACATCATAAGCAGATTTACAACGCAAGCAAAATCACTCCATGATAAAGATTTTGGTGGTTTTGGCAAAAGTCCTAAATTTCCACAAACTTCTATATATACAACATTAATTGAATTTCATAAATTTACCAAAGACGATGGCATAGAAAATATTATTAAGCACTCTTTGGATTCTATGATAAAAGGTGGCTTTTATGATCTTGTTGATGGTGGATTTTGTAGATACAGCACTGATGAAAAATGGCTAATACCGCATTTTGAAAAAATGACATACGACAATGCACTTCTTTGTGAACTTTATCTGAAGGCTTATTTTTTAACCAATCATATTAAGTATAGAAATATTGCTTTTGATACTGCTGATTTTATGCTGAAATTTATGTGTGATGGAAACCTCTTTTATAGTGCTAGTGATGCAGATAGCAAAAGTGGCGAAGGAGAATATTTCATATATAGTTATGATGAAGCAATAAGAGCATTTAAAAATGCTGATATCAAAGATGCCGACACATTAGCAAAGCAGTTGAATATCACAAAAAATGGAAATTTTGAAGGAAAATCTATCATAAATCACGAAGAAGAAAATATACCAAACTACGATATTGGAATAAAATCTTTGCAGGAAGTAAGAAAAAAGAGAGAATATCCATTTGTAGATAAAAAAATCATACTAGCATGGAATGCTATGATGATAAATTCACTTTTTTTATTAGGTCAAGTTGATGAAAATTATATTGATAAAGCTAAAAATTCTCTTGCATATTTGATAAAAAAGCTATACCTAAACAATACACTATACCATTCAACTATTGGAACAAATGAACCAAAGATTAAGGCATTTTTAGAAGATTATGCTTATCTTGCAAACACACTTGTTAATGCTTATGGTATAACATTTGATAAAAACTACCTTGATTTCTCTATCATATTGGCAAATGAGGCTATCAAAAGATTTTATAAAAACCATGAGTGGGAATTTGCAAATGGGGAGTTCGCAACAAAAGCCGAAATTTATGATACTTCTTATCCATCATCGGTTGCTATGATGATTGATGTTTTATTAAAACTTGATACATTAAGCGAGTTTGATTATGATGAAATTATATTTAAGTCTATCGAACGTCATTCATACTCTCTTATGAGACAACCGATATCAAGTCCTTTGATGACTTCTGTAGCATTAAAATATCTTCGTAAATATATGGTATTAAAATCTTCCAAAGAGAATTTAAAAAAATTTAAAAATGAGATACGAAATATAAACTATCCATATATATTACTAGAAGAAAACAATGATGATAATTGGTCTATTTGTGGCAAAGGAGCATGCTTTATACACACTTTGGATTTCAAAGAAATAAAGATAGAATTAGAAAAATTATTATCAAAAGGGATTTGATGAAAAAAATTATTTTAACAACTATAATGCTTATAAATATATTATTATTTAGTGGTTGTACTCAAATCGTAACAGCTCCCATCGAGATTGTAGGAGCAACGGCTGGTGTGGTTATAGATGTGGCTGGAAGTACTGCACATGCAATAGTTGGAGATGATGAAGAAGATAAAAAAGATGATTAATACTAATTTGAAATTAAATATTACAAACTCTTGGCATTTTTAAATTCTGCTATTTCACTTTCAACCATATCATTAATCATTCTAACATAAAGATCATTTATAAGGTTAGGAGAAAGACCAAGAGAGATAGCTTTTGACCTTACTCTAGAAATTACATCTTTTATTCTATCTTCTGCTTTAACCTCTTCTATTGTGTCTTTGAAATGAGCTATTTGTTTAATATACTCATTTCTCTTAGCTATAAGTTCAACTATTTGCATATCAAGTATATCTATCTCATCTCTAGCTTCTTTGAGGGTATTGCATTTTTTAATATCCATAGAACTTCCTTTTGTGATTTATGGGTATTATAGCATATATAAAAATCTTTTAAAGATTAAAGAATTATTTTGCATCCTCTAAATCGTCTATCAATCCAGAATCTTCGACAATACTTTTTAGTTTATCCATTTCCATGCCTTCTGCCTCAAAAGTAAGCATAAATCTATCTCCAACAATCAAAGAAACTTTGTTTACAACATTGCTTCCATCGCTAGATTTTTCTTGTTCTTCAACTCCATTGCAACCATCTATGGATAATGGTTTCATATACCCATTTTCATTTTCACTCTCTCCGCCTGCACTCATGCCAAGTTGCATCATGCCTATCATTGCTGCTCCTGCTTCGCCAGCTCCATCAAGGATAGATAGTGATATTTTTTTACCATCTGCTTCGTATTTGGCATCAGCTGCATGAAAACCCATTTGACCTATGTTAAAACTTTTTCTATTCATGCCGTCTATGTTTTCTGGCAAAAATGCTTTTAACTTATCATTAGATAAAGGGGTTGCTTTTTTTAAATCCTCGGATGTATATTTACTTATCTGTTTGTTTGCTTCTTCCATGCTTTGCTTCATATCTTCTATCTCATTAACTGCTTTTTCTTCTGAGCTAGAACTATCTTTATCTCCACACCCAGCAAACATCAAAGCCATAGCTAGAACTAATACATATCTTATTTTCATCAATTCTCCTTAACATATAATTTAAATTTATTATACTATTTTATTGTATTTATAAAATATTTTTTAGTATTTTATATAAATAATAATATTAAAATTTTAAATAATAAAGCTTATGATATAAATTAATTTTATTGAGCAGAGTGTATTGATAAATTTATTTCATACTCAATTTATGAGTATGAAATAAAAAATTAAAGGAGTATTTTATTCTACTTCGGCGTCGATGACATCATCATCTTTTGCATCATTTGGTTGTGCTGATGCACCACCTTGTTCTTTTGCATATAGAGCTTCTGCTAATTTATGACTTTTTTCTGTTAAAGTTTTTACTTTAGCTTCTATCTCCTCTTTTGTTGCATTATCATTTTTAAGTGTAGTCTCTAAATCGTTTATAGCACTTTCGATATTTTCTTTTTCTGTTGCATCAAAGTTTTCACCAAGTTCACCTAATGATTTTCTAGTTTGATGAATCAATGCATCTGCTTGATTTTTTATTTCAACCAAAGCTTTTCTTTGCTCATCTTCTGCTTTATGTGCTTCTGCATCAGCTACCATTTTTTTAATCTCTTCATCACTAAGTCCACTTGAACCAGTAATTTTTATCTCTTGTGATTTGCCTGTACCTTTATCAGAAGCAGAAACTGTCAAAATCCCATTTGCATCTATATCAAATGTAACTTCGATTTGAGGCACACCTCTTTGAGCAGCTGGTATATCTCTAAGCTCAAACATACCTAAACTTTTATTATCTTTTGCAAATTCTCTCTCGCCTTGAAGTACATGAATACTTACTGCGGGTTGATTGTCTTCTGCTGTTGAAAATACTTGAGATTTTTTAGCTGGTATTGTTGTACCTTTCTCGATTATTTTCGTAGTCACTCCGCCAAGAGTTTCAATCCCAAGACTAAGCGGTGTAACATCAAGAAGCAACACATCTTTAACATCGCCTGCCAATACTCCGCCTTGGATAGCAGCACCAAGAGCAACAACTTCATCTGGATTTACAGATTTGTTAAGATCTTTTCCAAAGAATTTTTTAACCTCTTCTTGAACTAGTGGCACACGAGTTGATCCACCAACCATAACTATTTCGTTAATATCGCCTTTTTTTACGCCTGCATCTTTTAAAACATTTTCTATAGTTTTAATAGTATTTGCAACCAAATCAGATATCAATGATTCAAATTTTGCTCTAGTAACTTTCGTAACAAGGTGTTTTGGTCCGCTTGCATCAGCTGTTATAAATGGTAAATTTATCTCGGTTTCTGTAGCACTAGAAAGCTCTTTTTTTGCATTCTCTGCTGCATCTTTTAATCTTTGAAGAGCCATAACATCACTTTTCAAATCAACACCATTTTCATTTTTAAATTCATTTGCTATAAAATCTATAAGTCTATTGTCAAAGTCATCACCACCAAGAAAAGCATCTCCTCCTGTTGCCATAACCTCTACTACATTATCCCCTGTTTCAAGAGTTGTAACGTCAAATGTTCCACCACCTAAGTCATAAACAACAATTTGCTCTGCGTTTTTCTTATCTAGTCCATAAGAAAGTGCAGCCGATGTTGGCTCATTTATGATTCTAAGAACATTAAGACCTGCTATTGTTCCAGCCTCTTTTGTTGCTTTTCTTTGTGCATCATTAAAGTAAGCTGGTACTGTTATAACTGCATCAGTTATATTTTCTCCAAGATAAGCTTCTGCATCTTCTTTTAATTTCATTAAAACTTTTGCAGAAATTTCTTGAGGAGTATAAGTTTTGCCTGCTACTTCAATAGCACAAGCTCCGTTTCTATCAATAACATGATAAGGCAATCTGCTTTTAGCCTCTTTTGCTTTTGGCTCATCACACATTAAACCCATAATTCTTTTTATAGAGTATATTGTTTTTTCAGGATTTGTAACTGCTTGTCTTTTTGCACTCTCCCCTACTAAAATCTCACCCTTGTCCGTAAAAGCAACAACAGAAGGAGTTGTATTTTTACCCTCTTTGTTTACTATAATTTTTGCTTCGCCATGATCAAATATCGCCATAGCCGAATTTGTTGTACCTAAATCTATTCCTAATACTTTTGCCATTTTTATGTTCCTTTGTTTTTATTTAAATCATTCGCAAGGCAAAGCCTCGCTTCATTCAATGTCTTTGGCAGACAGCCCTCGCAACATAGTTGCTCTAACTAAAATCATTCGCAAGGCAAAGCCTAGCTTCATTCAATGTCTTTGGCAGACAGCCCTCGCAACATAGTTGCTCTTTTTTATATAACCAAGTCTTGTTATTCCCTGTCATACTCGTGCTTGACACGGGTATCCATATGGATTCCTGCCTTCGCAGGAATGACAAATGCAATAAAAAACTATTTTACGGTGCTTACCATTGCCGGACGAAGCACTTGGTCTTTCATGCTATAACCCTTTTGTAGGATTTGTACGATTTCGCCACTTTGTTTTTCTTCATGCTCAACTTGCATGATAGCTTGATGAACATCTGGATTAAAACATCCTTCACACTCTATCTCACTAATGCCATGTTTTTCTAAAACTTTTTTTAATTGTTCATGAGTTTTTGAGATACCTTCTTTGATTTTTTCCAATACTTCAGAATTTTCATCTGCATTGATAATATCAATAGATGCCATAGCTCCATCAAATGAATCCATAACGCTAAGTAAATCTTTTGCGAAACTACTATTTGCATAAGCTACCGCACTTATTTTATCTTTCTCTAAACGCTTTTTTGTATTTTCAAAATCAGCATATGCCCTTAGATATTTATCTTTATACTCTTGAACTTCATTTTGAAGCTTGGACAATTCATCTATTTCATTGTTTTTTTCAGATTCGTTGCACTCTACAGCTTCATTTATCTGTTCAGAAGTTTCTTTTTCTTCTTGTGACAAATAAGCCTCCTTGAATAAAAATTTATGGCAAGTTTTATTTGCAAAAAACTATGCTTGAAAGAATTATACAACTTTGAGTTAGTGTTTGTCAAGTATTATCTAAATAATTTTATACAATAAAGTTTAGTTAGTTTGACTAAACTTTATTTGTCTACTATATACTATAGTTATTTTGATAGTATTTTATTTCACATATAATAAGTATTTTAAAAAAATAATTGTTGATTGTAGTAATGTATTGTGGGGAGTATTGAAGTTATTGCCACTTCGTGTGGCAATAAAAAGTTGAAATTAGTTTCTGATACCTAGTGCATCTTTAACTGTATGCCATCTAGTGATGTCAACATTTTTAAGATATCTCATTAATCTTCTTCTTTGACCAACTAGTTTCAAAAGTCCAACTCTTGATGAGTGATCTTTTTTGTTAGTTTTAAGGTGCTCAGTAAGATAAGTAATTCTTTCTGTTAAAAGTGCTACTTGTACTTCTGTTGAACCTGTATCTTTTTCATTTTTAGCAAACTTAGAGATTATCTCTTGTTTTTTCGCCGTATCCAAAGCCATAGTGACCTCCTGATTGGTATAAATTTTAGAGTGCAATTATATCTTTATAAACTTATTTGCTGATTAAATAAAAAAATACCTCTACATAAAGTTATTTTAGAGTAAAATAGTCTTAATATAATCAAGGAAAAAATATGTTACTAACCCGTGCTACTGAATACGCTTTGTTATCCTTAGAGATCATTAAAAATGCGAAACACCCAATTGGTGTTGAATTTATAGCAAATGAGTTAAATATACCAAAAAGTTTTTTAGCAAAAATTTTACAAAATTTAGCAAAAAGTGACATACTCATATCTAGAAAAGGTGCAAAAGGTGGTTTCATACTAAATAAGCCAATTAATGAAATTACTCTTTTTTCTATTGTGGTGGCAGCTGAAAGTAAACATCCTACTGTATTTGATTGTTCCCAATATTCTGAAACTTGTCCAAATGGTGCTATTGGTATGTGTCCAATTTCACCGTTTATAGCCAAATTCCAATCTAAAGTAAATTCATTTTTAAAAGATATGAATCTAGGAGATATATTTGAGCGATAAAGTTTTTCATCTTTCACATATAGACTTGGATGGCTACGGATGTCAGTATCTAACACATCTTGCTTTTGATAATATTAATTTTTACAATGCCAACTATGGACCAGAAGTAAGTGCTAGGCTAAAAGAGATAATATCAGATATCAAAAGTGCTGACTATAAAAATGTCACTATTTTGATTACAGATTTAAACTTAACGCCAAAAGAAGCTGCATGGATAGAAAAAGAGTCAAGAGAAGTCAATGCCTCATTGACTCTTTTGGATCACCATATAACTGGACTTAGCACTAGTGAAAAACACGAATGGTATCATCTTGATATATCGCATTGTGGTACTTGGTTGACATACGATTGGTTGCAAAAAAAATATAACTTTGATATAAATAGTGAGTTTAAAACTGTAGTTGATGCCATAAATGATGTTGATATGTGGCACAGTCATAATGAATATTTTGAATATGGCAAAGTAATGATGAGTATGATATCATCTGCCAAAGAGATAAACCGTACAATGTTTCAAAAATACGATATAGACTATAAACACTTTTTAATCGACAATGCCAAAAAACTTTTAAATGGAAATGATGCACATATAAAACTTGATGACAATATCCATGCTTTTAAAAAAGAATTTTTTATCTCTAACAAAAACGACACCAAAGACAACCTGATAGCATCATACGTATCATCTCTTCTTTCACAAAACAAAGAAAGATTTACTATCAGCTATAAAGGTTACAAGGGACTACTTGGATACAATATAGGCAACTCGTCTATCATCGGCAATACATTTTTAGTACAAAATCCTGACTATAATTTTTATATGGATGTAAACTTTAGAGGTATATTTTCACTTAGAGGCAATGATACCTTGGATCTCTCGCAAATGGCAGCAACTATAGGCAATGGTGGTGGTCATAAAAATGCAAGTGGCGGTAAAATAGAAGAGTTTAGAGACTCTTTCGTGTATGAAGATGTAAAAGACTTTGTGCAACGATACATTAATGATAAGAGTTTTGGAAGTTAATATTATTGTATAATTAAATTTAATAAAAAACCAAAAGGATAAGTTGCAAATGAATTTTGATTTTTTTGAAATGCCACCCAAAAAACAAGTTAAACAACTATCTATAATTTTAGTATTATCTGTTTTATCAGCACTTTTTATGCCTACAAATGTTGCATTGGTATTAGCTTTTCCATTGTTTATTTTTCTTGCCTCAAAAAATATAAGTATTTTAATTACAATGATTGTCCTATTTGTTATATCTTTTGGAGGTCTTTACTTTTTTGCATTTATATATTTAATTCACATATTTCCAACATATGTTGTATTGCTTGCAACAACATTGATTATCTTACTTATTCCAGAGAGATACAGTATATACACAAAAATTACGATATTTTTTATTGTCTCTACAATTTTAGGTTTAAATATACAGTTACTTACTATTGCATCTGATATCTCCAATCAAAGACCTATTGTTCAGGAAAAAATAGACAATGTTTTGTATCTAAAAGATAATGATATTATCCAAATTACTGGAAATACATTACAACTTCCAGAAAATTACAATAAATATGATTATATTACTTTTGGTGCGAATGAAGGTGTTGGAGGTTTTTGGGAATATCCTAAAATTGAAAAAAGAAATGTGGATGACTATTTAAAAAACCTCAACATAGCTTATACGCAAAAAAATAATTCGCCGTACATCGTTAATATAGACTACATGGAAAACAATAATATTTATAATGCTGTTATTCAAATTAAATCAAATGGAAAAATACTATCTTCTATTAAAGTTAGCGATCGCTTGCCATTTTCAACGCAAATCAATAACAGCACTTTAGATGACTTTGGTCTGAGATTGGAATATTTACTTAAACATAATATTTGGAATATGCTCATTATGAAGCAACTAAATAATTCCAAACAAAACCTCATTAATAGTTTTCTTGAAAAAAGTATTAAATACAAACCTAATAATGATTGGACTAAACATACATACTTCATAAAAAGTGATATAGTTAAAACAATAGAAATCCAAGACTGTACATTAGAAAATAACGATAACTACAAGTATTATGAGTTTAATATGTGGAAAGACGAGTTTGGCGACAAATCTGCTAAAATAACTGCACATAATATCTTTTCATTTGATTCGAACCATACAACATATTCAACAAAAATCTTGTCGCAATATTCAGACAAAATTCAAGCACACAATCAGATTTTATGGAATGACTATAATTTTTCTTATGCTACAAATAACAATATTTATGCATTTTACACTTATCGCTTAACTAAATATATAAGAATATTGCAATTTACAAAAACAGGTAAGTTTGTTAAAGAGTTATATGTAGAACTGCCACAAGATTTAATTTTAGATGGAAGAGACTGGCATCCAATCAGCCATGTTTCTGTCATGAACAACAGAATGCAATTTCGACTTTATAACATTTATGAAACAAAAAATGCAAAAAATAAATGTAAGTATTGTATATTGGAAACTGAATTATAGGGAAATTAAACCTTTATCCTGCCAGCGAGTGCACGCGAGAGAGAAATCATATCGATATTTTCCAGCTCAACTCCGTTTGGAACACCTTGTGCTATTTTCGTAAAATTAATCTCTAAATTTTTAAGTTTATCTTCTATGTAAAGTATCATAGCATCCGTTGCGATGCTTGGTGGAAAAGCAAAAATAATCTCGCCAACACCTTTTACGGCATCTTGTAAATGCTCTTCATTAAGATCATTTATCTCACTTATAACATAATATATACCGTCAAATTGTCCGCTCTCTTCAATGACTAATATATCTTTTGCACTTTGAACAATGCATAAAAGTGCATTATCCCTGTATGGATCTGAACAAATTGAGCATAATTCATTTTCGCTCATATTGTGGCATTTGGCACATTTGCTTATATTTGTAACTCCATTTTCAATGGCGTGAGCTAACTTCATGGCTGCAAAACTATCGATTGCAACACAATGATAGGCGAGTCTAATAGCAGATTTTTTTCCAATAGTAGGAAATAGCTCGAATGCATTTACTAAATTTTGAAATGCCTCTATCTTAGTTTGTTTCATAATCAACTACTTTTGAATACTCTACAACTTGCTTTATAAAATCTACAACTTTTAAATGCTCTGGATGGACGGCATAAATTTTAAGATCTTCAAGAGAGTCAAAATGTGTAATTATAGATAAATCCATAGCCCTATCTTCATTTGCAAAATTCTCTCCAACTTCTATAAATTTAAGCGTTGGTACTTTTTCAAGCAAAGAGAGTAATAGCTCTTTTGACTTTTTAATATTTTCTTTTTTTTGCTCTTCTTTGAATTTGAAAAAAACTATATGAACTATCATTTTAATGTACTTTTTGATTGGTATTATAGCAAAGTTATGCTACAATTCGCCAAAAATTATACTACATATATTCAATGAAAATAATATTTAGGAACAAGAATGACTGAGATAGATTACTATGAAATTTTACAAGTTAGTAAAAATTGTGATGGAAGCGAGCTAAAAAAATCTTTTAGAAAACTTGCTATGCAATATCACCCAGATAGAAATCCAGACAACAAAGAAGCTGAAGACAAATTTAAACTCATCAATGAAGCGTATCAAGTATTGAGCGATGATGAAAAAAGAAGTATTTATGACCGATATGGTAAAGCTGGTCTAGAAGGCAGAGGTATGGGCGGTGGCTTTGGTAACGGAAACATGGATGACATTATGGATATATTTAATTCTATGTTTGGTGGAGGTTTTGGAGGCTTTAGTCAAAACTCGAGAAGCGGGCAAGGTGCAAAATATTCATCAGATTTTGAGATAAGATACACTCTAGAATTTAATGAAGCAATTTTTGGCTGTGAAAAAGAGATAGATATAGAGTATAAAACCTCATGTGTTGCTTGCAAGGGTACAGGGGCAAAAGATGGAAAACTAGAAACTTGTAAAACTTGTAACGGTCAAGGTCAAGTTGTAAGCAGACAAGGTTTTATGACATTTGCACAAACTTGTCCTCATTGTCATGGAGCAGGCTCGGTTGCAAAAGAGAAATGTGATTCATGTAATGGGAAAACATATGAAATCAAAAAAGACAAAGTTACCATAAAAGTACCTGCTGGGATAGACAATGGCAATAGACTAAGAGTAAAAGGATACGGAAATGTATCCAAAAATGGTCATAGGGGCGATTTGTATGTAACATTTAGCGTAAAAGAAGATGAACACTTTATAAGAAATGGAAACGATATATACATAGAAGTTCCGGTATTTTTCACACAAGCAATACTTGGAGAAAAAGTAAAAATACCATCACTTAAAGGCGAGCTTGAAGTAAACCTAAAAAAAGGAACAAACGACAAAGAGCAGTTTGTTTTTGCAAATGAAGGTGTAGTGGATGTTCATAGTGGAAGAAAAGGAAGACTCGTAGCACAAGTTAAAATACTATTTCCTACCAAACTAGATGAAAATCAACAAAAGCTACTTGAAGAACTTCAAGATAGTTTTGGCATAGAAAGCAAACCTCATAAAAGTGTATTTGAAAGCTGTTTCGAGAGAGTAAAAGAGTGGTTTAAATAATATCTACGATATAATCAAAAAATAAAAAGAAGGCAAAAGAATGGCTGAAACACTTCATTTGACATGGACATGGGTGGGGATTATATCTCTTATAATTTTCTTTATGGGTTATTATTTTATAGCCACAGAAGATAAGTATGAAGTAAATAAAGCTATCCCATCATTAGCTACAGGCACACTTATGTTTATGCTCATAGGTGTCTATTTTGCTATCAATGGATTAGATGCAGAAATTTTACATTCAGAGATGAAAATACTAATTCTTGAAATTGCAGAGATATTTTTCTTTCTATTGGTGGCAATGACCTTTATAGAAACTATGATAGAGAGAAATATTTTTGATGTATTGAAATTTAAACTTGTATCAAAAGGCTATACATATAAACAACTATTTTGGCTAACAGGATTCTTGTCTTTTTTTATCTCTCCTGTAGCTGACAATTTAACAACAGCACTAATCTTATCTACTGTATTATTTACTATCGAAAAAACAAATAAAGAATTTTTGGTTCCCAGTGCTATAAATGTAGTCGTAGCAGCAAATGCTGGTGGAGCTTGGAGTCCTTTTGGAGATATTACAACACTAATGGCTTGGACGGCAGGCAAAGGTGAATTTTTAGATTTTTTAATGCTTTTTCCAGCATCAATCATAGGTTATGTTGTAACAGCTTGGCTTTTATCGCGAATTGTACCAAATGAAAAACCTCCTTTTACTGAACAAACCAATAAAGAAGAAAAATTAAAAGATGGAGCTAAAACAGTTATATATCTTGGTATTGCCACTATTGCCATTGCTGTTCTTGGGCATCAATTTTTTCATTTTCCAGCAATGTGGGGGATGATGTTTGGACTTGCACTTTTAAAAGTATATTCTTATAATCTAAAGAGAAATCACAAAGAAAGTTTTGATGTATTTGTAAATATGAAACATGTAGAAAATGATACTTTGCTCTTTTTCTTTGGTATATTATCCGCTGTTGGAGCTTTACACTTTTTAGGCTTTTTACACTATATAGTAAAATTATATGACACCATTGGTTCAACAGCTGGAAATATAGGTATAGGTTTTATATCTGCCATCATAGACAATGTCCCTGTAATGAGTGCCATATTGAAAGCGAATCCAACAATGAATTTAGACCAATGGTTGCTTGTAACGCTAACGGCTGGCATTGGTGGAAGCTTGATTAGCTTTGGCTCTGCTGCTGGTGTTGGCGTAATGGGAAGAATGAAAGGCATTTACACATTTGCTTCTCATATGAAGTATGCATGGATGATTTTAGTTGGATATGTTGTCTCCATATTGATTTGGTATATCCAATTTCAAATTTTAAAATTTTAAAAGCCATTGTATGTTGAATAATTTTTATAGGCTATTGCTGAAATATCCAAAACACTTTTTAATAGGACTTTTTCTAGTTACACTGTTTTTTGGTTACTATGCCACAAAATTACAAATAGATGCCTCAAGTGAAACTTTACTACTAGAAGACGATAAAGATTTGGCTTTCTATAGAGATGTACAAAAAAACTTCAATTCTCCAGATGCACTCGTCATAGCCTTTAGCCCCAAAAGTGATATGCTAAGTCAACAATCTCTAGATACGATTAGAGATATGAGCAATGAGATAAAAAAACTTAGTCTCACAGAATCTGTAACATCGGTACTAAATGTTCCTCTTTTACAAAATTCAAATGATTCACAAAATGGTTTAGACAATATTGTAACTCTAGAAAATCTAAAAACAAATAAAAACTTGGCAAAAAAAGAACTTATAACATCTGAACTATATAAACAAAATTTGGTTTCAAAAGATTTTAAAACTTCTGCGATTGTTATAAATATGAAATATGACAAAAAATATTTTGACTTATTAAATAAAAGAAATGAATTTTATATATTAGCAAAAAAACAAAAATTAAACACTATTCAACAAAAAGAATACAATAAGATAAAAAAAGAATTTAAGCTATACAGAAAAATATCTAAAAAACAAAATCATATGTACATAAAAGACATTAGAAATATTATAAAAAAATATGAAAACAATGCGAAAATGCATCTTGGCGGTGCCAATATGATAAGCGATGACATGATAGAGTTTGTAAAGTATGATTTGAAAATCTTTGGCATATTGGTATTTGTTCTCGTTGTTTTTATGTTATGGTTTATTTTTAGAAAAAAAAGATGGGTTATACTAACACTTCTAATGTCTACTATCTCACTTATAATTACCGCTGGCATTATAAGTTTTATGGGATTGGAGATAAGTGTAGTATCGTCAAACTTTGTACTTCTACAAATAATACTAACTATGCCGCTTATTATCCATATGATAATAAAATATATGGATTTACTTTCAAAACATCCAGACTGGGAAAACACAAAAGTATTGGAATTTCTTTTAAAAGATATGAGTGAACCAGCATTTTATGTATCTATAACAAATGTTGCAGGATTTGGTTCATTGATAACTAGTGATATGCTTCCAATATCCGAGTATGGCTGGATGATGAGCATAGGGGCTATTGTTTATTTGATTGTAATATTTACTGTTCTTCCTGCGGTATTAATGATTATAGGTAAAAATGAAGTAACATTTGTGGATCAAAAATCAAATATTTCATATATATTTGCTACCTTGGTAGAAAAGCATAAAATTTTTATTTTTACAATAACAATAGCAATAGCAATTATTTTTGCAATGGGAGCTAAAAAACTTTACGTAGAAAATAGCTTCATTAATTACTTCAAATCAGATACTCAAATCCATGAGGGAATGAAAGTTTTAGACCAAAACTTAGGTGGAACAACACCTCTTGATGTTATCATAACATTCAAGGACAATAACTCTTCGGCTGTTGAAACAAAAATAGCTTCAAACAATCAAAGTGATGCTATGCTGGATGACTTTGAAGCTGAATTTAACTCTACTGATAATGATAAAAAATATTGGTTGACTAAAGAAAAACTTGAAGTTATTCAAAAAGTACATAAGTACTTGGAA
This sequence comes from Sulfurovum sp. enrichment culture clone C5, assembly GCA_001493195.1. GTDB lineage: Bacteria > Campylobacterota > Campylobacteria > Campylobacterales > Sulfurovaceae > BN30871. The sequence continues at coordinate 18,737 of FAXN01000053.1, forward strand.
TCAATACCGCAAATTGGCAAAGTCTTATCTATCTCAACAACAGCAAACGTAGCACAAATAATTAAAAATGGAAAAGAATTAGATAGTGTGGATTTGGCTTTTTTACAAAATAACCTTTCTTTGGAAAATAAAAAGATATTGGTTGATCCATATATAAATATAGAAAAAAATCAAGCTAGGATAGCAACTAGAGTTATAGATTCTGACCCTGAGCTAAGAAGAAATATACTAATAAATAAAATAGACAAAGATATGAAAAAAATACTTGATAGCAAATATCAAGAAGCTGATGTATCAAATCTACTTGTTTTATACAATAATGTACTGCAATCTTTATTTGACTCTCAAATAAAAACATTAGGATGGGCACTTTTTACAATCTTTATAATGTTTTTAGTGCTTTTTAGAAATATAAAACTTTCATTAATTGCACTGATTGCAAATAGTATTCCTATAGTAGTACTTTTTGGAACAATGGGTTATTTTGATATTCCTCTTGATATTATGACTATAACTATTGCAGCCATTAGTGTTGGAATCACTGTTGATAATACTATTCATTATATACATACTTTTGAAACAGAGTTAAAAGAAACAAATGGAGATTATATTAAGTCTTTATACAATAGTCATGCTAGCACAGGTATGGCAATGTATTATGCTGCTGCAATAGTTATAGTTGGATTTTCTATACTTGTATTATCAAACTTTATGCCTACTGTTTATTTTGGGATATTGACAGTTATAGTAATGCTAGTTGCCATGGTTGGGGATTTACTCTTAACACCAACATTATTGGTAATTACAAAACCTTTTAAAGATAAAAAATAGTTTTATATTGTTTTAAGTCAAAAGCAGTTACAATCCATAAAGGATAATTTTTTTCCTTTAATAAATTTATGGAGGGTATTATGGCAAAAAGAGGTAACTCAATAATAAAAGGCATAGAGATAAGTGACCTTATAGCTATACTAAACCGTGCTTATGCTGATGAATGGCTAGCTTATTATCAATATTTTATAGAAGCAAAAGTTGTAAAAGGTATCATGAAAGATGCGGCAATAGTTGAACTTACGCAGCATGCGGCTGATGAACTTAGACATGCGACTATGATAAGTGACCGAATTATACAACTTGGCGGTACTCCACTCACACATCCAAAGGCTTGGTTTGAGCACACAAACTGTGGTTACGATGAACCAAAAGATTTTGATGTTGTAAGTATATTAAATGATGCTATAAAGGGTGAACAATGCGCCATAAGCACTTATTCAAAAATTGTTGAAATGACGAAAGATAAAGATATCGTTACATACGATATAGTCTCTTCTATCTTAGCAGATGAAGTTGAACACGAAGAAGACTTGCAAGCACTTCATGATGATATATTTGACTTTATAGCTGATCTTAAAAAAAGCATGAGTTTATAAATAGGAAACAAAATGAAACAATACCAAACATATAAATGTAACAAATGTGGGAATGAAGTAGAAGTGCAAGTGGTTGGCGGTGGTGTACTAGTTTGCTGTGGCGAACCTATGTCCTGTACTACTGAGAATTTAACTGCAGTAAATCTCATGAAAGCATTTGCAGGAGAATCACAAGCTAGAAATAAATATGAATTTTTTGCTGAAGTTGCAAAAAATGAAGGATATCATAAAATTGCTAGATTCTTCCAAGAAGCCGCTGACAATGAAAAATATCATGCACAAGCAGAATTTAAAGCATATCACAACTTACTGCATGGTATTGAGCTAAATACCACTCAAGACAATCTACAGTATGCTGCTGATGGAGAAAGATATGAACATGAAATTATGTATCCGAACTTTGCTAACATTGCAAAAGAAGAAGGCTTAAACGAGATAGCTAGACTGCTTAATGCGATTGGGAAAGTAGAAGTTGAACATGAGGCTGAATATCTAGCATTAAAAACTGCACTTGAAGAAGAAGGATTCTTTAACTCAGAGGATGAAGAAGAGTATGTTTGCGAAGTATGTGGTCATGTTCATCGTGGCAAAAAAGCTCCTGGAAAATGTCCACTTTGTGGAGTTGATAAAGAATACTTTAAGAAACGCTCAAAAGATGTTACGGTAGGGTAATAATCCTACTGTAAAATTATTTTAAAATTACAAATCCATCGAATTCAAGCTTCTCACTATTTTATTTTACAATCTGCTTTAAGATAACTTTCGTATCGCTTGGAGTTAAATCACTACTATCTACTCTTTTATCATAAGCTATCACATATATCTCATCACCACTTTTAAGATAGTTTTTTTCGCCAAAGGATGCATACGCTGTGGCACCTATACTGACAAGTGCATGTTTTGGATAATTTGAATCTCTAAGGTGCATCGCTATATCTTCTAGTGGCCCAAAATCTTTTTGATTGTTCATTTTATCAACTAGCCAAACTAGCAATTTTTCATAAAAATAACCATATCCCAAAAGTGGCGCATCAACACCATACTCGTGCAATATACTATCTCTTTTTACAAAAGAAGCAAGATGATAATTATCCATTATACCGCCTTTGCTAAATTTATCAATATCTATAAATTTAGTAGCTATTCCTTTGCTGTCAT